>JBCDHL010000023.1:0-10296 GCA_038750095.1 Chlamydiota bacterium | reverse complement strand
GTTCGAATTCTTGGAGCTATTCATAATTTTCCTGCACTACAGCAAATTGCCTTTGTACGAAGAACTTTTTGGAAGGAGGGAGAGAAAGTTTCTGAAGGACGCTATTTTCTGACCTCCATTGTTTTCAAGTAAAAGTTTGGAAAGTTGTGAACAAAAAGAACTCCTAGATACTTTTGATACTCTAATACAAGAGGGAAATTACATCGATTCTGCAACATCAGTTGCCGCACAATGGATAGAGAGTAATGAATGGAAAAAAAGGAATGATGCTTTGAAGCTTTTTGAAAAACTTCTAGAAAGCGAGCAAGTATACGAGTTGGTATTGAAAGCTGCAAAAAAAGCCGTAAAAAATCCAAATGCGAATGTAAGAGTGTCAGGCTTACAGCTATATCAGGAAATTATAAAAAGTAAGGAAGTAAACGAACTTGCACTGTTTGATGCGGAAAAAGCTTTAGTAAAAACTGCAGAAGATCCAAAGATAAAAGTAAGTGGTACGTCATTATCTGTTCACAAAAATCTTATTAAAAAGAAAGAATGTTCTGATTCTTTAGTCAAGAGTGTGCAAGAAGCTTTAAAAACCTATGACAACAATGTAATGGAACAGGCTTTGTATATAGCCTTGGAACTCATTACAGAAAAAAAGGATTTCGGATTAGCATTAATTGTAGCTGGTTTAATGATGCCATACGATGATGATAGTGTATGTGAAAAAGGCATGAGGTTATTCGAACATCTTTTTGCCAATAATTTGGGATATAGTGAGGCAGAAAAGCTTTTTTCCGAATTTATAAAGGACTCTGGATGGTACAACTCAAAAGAGGACTGTTACCACCATGGGGTGTATACTTATTTTGCTGAATTTTTATGTGAAGAGCTTATCAAAAACAAGAAAGCTGGTGGAGTTATACTTGAAGGTATAGCAATAGCGTTAAACAATACTAAAGCTTCCACTATCAGTGATCAAGAAGGTATTAGAAAATTATGGAATCAATTTATAGATCAATGGCAAGAAGAAGAGCTTTTAGAAATGCTTAGAAATAAGGGTGAAGAAGGTTATGCAATAGCGAGCAAGCTTGTAGAAAAAGGGTTAGCATACGATCTGTCGATAAAATTAGCGGAAGAAGGGACAGAACATTCCGAGTATTTTGTTAGGAAAAGTGCTTTTTCGCTATTTAAGAAACTGATAAAAAAAGGTCAAGGCTATGATTCGGTGAAGAAATCTGCAGCAAATACGATACATGACTCAGGTTCTTCGGAGATGCTTGTCGTTCAGGTATTAATAAAGCTTGCTGAGAAAGGACAGGGTGATGACTCTGTGGTACAATTAACTTCAAAATTTATGAACAGCTCTGATGTTCATGTAAGACAAGAGGCCAACCGTCTAAATAAGATGCTGGAAATAAACGATTAATCGTTTGAAATACAAAAACAAGTTATACCGCTCTGTATTGAAATTTGAATTTATGTTTTTGTTCTTACCTCTTGGTTTAAGGTTTGTAGGATGATGCGTTCTTCTCTATGGTGAATGGTGAGCTTACTTCCCTTTAGTAGAGTGTAGGTTGTTTCGTTAGGGGTGATGGTCATAGTGAATTGACAATTACCGACAGTTAGTGGGATTGTTAGTTTGGTCCAACCTTGTGGAAGTCTTGGGTAAAAGGAGACTTTTCCCTCATCTTGACGCATTCCAGCGAATCCATGGACGACGTAAAGCCAGGAACCTGCCATGGAGGCGATGTGGACACCATCTTTTACATTGTGATTAATATTTTGTAAATCCATCTCTACCGTTTCTTGGAAGTACTCATAGACTTTTTGGTGTTCACCGATTTGAGAGGCGATAATTCCCTGGATACAATCTGAAAGAGAAGAGTCTCCGGTGGTGAGAGGATCGTAGTAGTGAAAGTTTGTTTTGACTTGCTCCTCGGTAAAATATTTTCGCAAAATAAACATTGCTAGAAGTAAGTCCGACTGTTTGAGGATTTGCCGGCGGTAGATCACTAATGGGTGATAGTGGAGTAATAAAGGAAAATGATTTTTAGGTATCGATGCGATATCCCAGGGCTCTTTTTCTAAAAAATTATCGTCCTGAGGAAACAGACCTGTCTCTTCATCGTAGGGGATATACATGTTGTCGGCTGCATCTCGCCACTTTTTTGCTTCTTCTCTATCAACACCCATCTTTTCAGATATTTCATGATCTTCCAAGATTTCTGCTGCGTAGCATAGATTTTCACGTGCCATCAGGTTTGTGTAGACATTGTTATTGACAATTGCAGTATACTCGTCTGGACCTGTGACTCCATTAATGCAAAATTTTCCACTCTTTTTAGGATTGTAAAATCCAAGGTCAACCCAAAATCTTGCTGTTTCGATCAGAATTTCCGCGCCGTAGTTTATTAAAAAATCACGATCCCCAGTGACATCGACATACTGTTTAATAGCGTAGGCGATGTCGGCATTAATATGATACTGCGCAGTACTTGCTGGAAAGTATGCAGAAGCTGGTTCTCCCGTGATTGTTCTCCAAGCAAAAAGGGCTCCTTTTTGAGAGAGGGTTTTAGCATGTTCTTTTGCGTGTTGTAGCATAGAGTGTCTGACGATCAGGAGGTTTTTTGCGATTTCAGGTTGTGTGTAGAGCAGGGTGGGGATGACATAGATTTCGGTATCCCAAAAGTAGTGTCCTTCATATCCCTGTCCTGTCAGTCCTTTCGCGGAGATACCACGCTCACCTGATTTACCTACCGATTGGTAGATGTGGAAAAGACTGAACCGTAAGCCCTGTTGTGCTCTATCGTCACCTTCAATTTGTATGTCTGTCTCTTTCCAATACTGTTCCCAATGTTTCCTGTGTTCGATTAATAAGAGGTCAAATCCTGCACTCATTGCGCTATCGATAGATTCGTTTGCAGCATCTTCTAGTGAATGTTTCTGATTCACATGCCCAGAGTGATACGCCATGAATTTTGTAAGAGTCAGTGTAGATCCTGGTTTACAGTCCATATCATAAATAACTTTACTGAGGGCATCTGTAGAATGAGATTGATGTCGATATTTACAGTTTGTATGCAATTGATGATCGACCATACAGCTAAGGTTGAGCTGACTGTTTTTTGTCGTATGCGAAGAAAATAGTGATTGGCCTGAACAGTAATTACTTTCGGGAATGAGAACCTGACCGTAAAGGTGAGCCGTTTCACGTGGGTCCCACTCGTTTAACTGGTTGCTCTCGTTACTAACCATTTCTGATGAGAGTGTTACTTTAGCTTCGGTATTGAGAAGTTGAACAGAGTACTGAATGGCAGCTATATGTTTTCGGTGTAAAGAGACAAAACGTTTTGTAATAACCTGAACATCAATACCTGAAGTTGTATGCCAAATAAATTTGCAAGTAAGTAGACCCTGCTTCATGTCTAAGGTACGTATATATTCCGAAATATTTTGATTCAGAAGATCTAACGGTTCTCCATTAATGGATAATTTAATGACTTTGCAGTCGGTTAAGTTCAGTATCGTCTGGCTACTTTTGGCATAGCCATACGCTTCTTCACCGTAATGAATCGGGCGATACTCAAAAAATCCGTTGATATAGGTTCCGTTTTGGAAGACGGGGTTTCCTTGTTCGAAAGTTCCCCTTAATCCAAGATATCCATTAGCTACAGCGAAGAGACTTTCCCCTTGATGTAGAAGCTCTGGATTTAATGTATCCTCACGAACACACCATTGATCTGTAGGATATAAGAACCCGTGATTCATTGTACGTTCAACCCATTAATCTGTTTGTCCAACCTCCCAAGTGGAAGCTGTCTGCAGAGGACGATCACCAACAGGTTCACTCCATGTCCAGTCTCTAATTTCTGGCATATCTTCTAAGTGATCGCGAATATAAAAGTGATGTTCCTGTAATTTTTCTTCGAACATTTCGATCAAGTCTGAAGCGATTGATCGGTAACTTGATATTCTACTAAGAGCATCGATTGCCAGATGGTAGCGGCTCATATGGTTGAGAACAACCATATCAAAAGGTGTTGTTGTCGTTCCCTCTTCCATGTAACCATGAACGTGAAAACGATTTTGATGTGGCCTTGAGTGGATTAAATCATGGATGATACGAGGGTATCCATGGAAGGCAAAAATAACGGGCTGCGTTCTAGTAAAGAGCTCGTCAAAAGCGATTTCGTCGATTCCGTGAGGATGTTGCGTATGTAAGGCGAGAGTCATTAAATCAACCACATTGACTACACGTACTCGAAGTTCGGGTAGATGTTTACGCAGAAGCCAAGCTGCAGCAATCGTTTCGATCGTGGGAACATCTCCTGCACATCCAAGGATTACATCAGGATTCACACCATTATCATTACTTGCAAAATCCCATCTTGAGATACCTTTTGAACAATGTTCACGAGCCTGATCCATCGTTAGCCACTGCGGCTGTTGCTGCTTTCCGGCTACAATGAGGTTGACATAGTTCCGGCTACGGAAACAATGGTCAGCGACACTTAAAAGACAGTTGGTATCTGGAGGGAAATAAGCTCTTGTCACTGAACCTTTCTTGCTGAGCACGTTATCGATAAAACCAGGACCCTGGTGACTATATCCGTTATGATCATTACGCCATGCATGGCTTGTCAGTAGGTAGTTACATGAGGCAACAGGATGTCTCCAAGGGATTTCTCTAATTGTTTTAAGCCATTTTGCATGTTGGTTAAGCATGGAATCTACGACAGAAGCAAACGCTTCATACGTTGGAAAAATTCCATGTCTACCTGTCAGCAGGTACCCTTCCAACCAACCCTGACAGCAATGTTCACTCAATACCTCCATTACACGACCTTCAGGACCAACGTGGTCATCGATATCGATAATTGATGCAGTACTACAGCGATCGGTTGCTTCAAAACATGCACCTAAACGGTTAGAGTTTGTTTCGTCTGGGCAGAATAGACGGAAATTATGTGGATTTCGTTTGATGATTTCACGGATTAAATTTCCAAGATGCCTTGGTGCCTCCGCTTTAATCGATCCTGGTGATGGGACCTCGATTCCGAATTCAGTGTAGTCAGGGATGCTTAAATCGATGAGGAGATCTCCACCATTTGCGTGGGGATTTGCTCCCATCCTACGTTTTCCCTTAGGAGTCAACTCTTTGAGTTCATCAATTAACGTTCCATTTTCATTGAAATGCTTTTCGGGTTGATAACTACGCATCCATTCTTCGAGCATTTGTAGATGCTCAGGATTACTTCTTACATTTGCCAGAGGTACCTGGTGTGCACGAAACGTTCCTTCTACAGGCAGGCCATCGACAAATTTAGGACCTGTCCATCCTTTTGGAGTACGGAGGATAATCATTGGCCATCGTGGACGTTCATGAAATCCATTTTCCCGTGCATCGTTCTGTATATCACGAATTTGTTGGTAGCAATTTTCTAGTGTTTCAGCGAAATCCTGATGGACCTCCATGGGGTCCTCTCCTTCAACGAGGAATGGTGTATATCCATGTCCTTTGAAATAATCTAAAAGCTCTTCATCACTAATACGTGCAAGAACTGTTGGTCCAGAGATCTTATATCCATTCAGGTGAAGGATGGGAAGGACAGCACCATCGCGTTCAGGATTGAGAAATTTATTACCTTTCCAACCTCCTTCACAAGGACCTGTTTCAGCCTCACCATCACCGACAACGCAGGTAACAATTAAGTCGGGATTATCAAAAGCGGCTCCGTAAGCATGTACAAGACAATATCCTAACTCACCCCCTTCATGAATAGATCCTGGGCAGTGTGGGCTAACGTGACTTGGCACTCCTCCCGGAGTTGAGAATTGCTTAAATAACCTAAGCATGCCATGTGTGTCTTCGGAGATATTGCTGTATTCTTCAGAGTAGGTTCCTTCGAGATAGACATTTGAAATTAACGCTGGACCTCCGTGACCAGGACCACAAACGTAGATCACATTTGCATCGTGTTCTTTGATCAGTCGGTTTAGATGTGCATAAATGAGGTTCAAGCCTGGAGAAGTTCCAAAGTGTCCTAAGAGTCGAGGTTTGATATGTTCTGCCTTGAGGGATTCCTTTAATAGAGGATTATCCTTTAAGTAGATCTGTCCGACGGACAGATAATTGGCTGCTTGCCAATACCGGTGAATTTTATCCAGCTCTTCAAGCGATAAAAATCTTCCCATAACTTTCACTCCTTTTGTGTCGTCAGCTGACGGCAGAACCCAGCATGACGGGCTATCATTAACTCTTCATTTGTAGGGATCACTCTTACAACAACTCGACTCTCAGAATCTGAAATTTTTTGTTTATTTAATTCATTTGCTTCTCTGTTCAAGTGTATCCCTAAGACTTCTAATCCTTCACAAATTTGAAGACGTATTGGTGCGGATTTTTCGCCAATACCTCCAGTAAATATGAGAGTGTCTAACCCTCCTAAAATTGCGGTGTAACCACCTATAAACTTTTTTACGTTGTAGCAAAATATATTAACCGCTAATGCGGAAAGAGGATCTTTACTTTTCCTTTCGAGTAGTTCTTTCATGCTTCCTGTACTTTCCGATATCCCTATTAAGCCCGATTGCTGATTTAGTAATGAATGAATTTCCGTCGATGAATACCCAAGGACTTCTTGAAGATACATGACGAGGCCTGGGTCTAAATCACCACTTCGGGTCGACATAACGATTCCGGAGTTTGAACTAAAAGCCATTGAGGTATCTAGACTCACTCCATGATTCAATGCTGCTAAACTTGCTCCACTACCAAGGTGTGCAATGATAAGCCTTCCTTTTCCCTCTTTTTCCGAGATCTCTGTTTGAAGCTTTTGCTGGATATATTCATAAGAGAGACCATGAAATCCATATCGTCGAATTCCTGACTCTCTGAAATGTTTAGGAAGGGGTAATGTACTAGCCACTTTTGGAAGGGTGTGATGAAAAGCCGTATCAAAACAAGCAATGTGTATTGCTTTTGGGAATATTTCTTGGCATAAACGAATTCCGTTGATTTCACTTTCCATGTGCAGAGGGTCGTATACGGTCAGTTTCTCTAAATCCTTTAGAATTGAAGAATCTACCAACACAGGTTCTCTGTAAAACTCTCCACCATGGACGACGCGATGTCCGATCACTTCAATGGAAATATTTGTACAACTATTTTTTAGCCATTCGGTGATTATGGAAAAAGCTTGTTTATGATCAGATACAACCATTTGTTTCTGTTCTATTGCTTTTCCGCTTCTATCTTCAACCGTAAACAATGACTCTCTGGAACCAATATCATTCAACATACCACGTAGGTAAAGCTCTTCACTCTCCGATAATTGGTAGATAGCAAATTTTATACTGGATGATCCGGTGTTTATTGTCAGGATGTAATCTGATTCAGAAACCACTTTTTACACCTCACGCTTACTATTTGCTTGTGATTGAAATGGGTGTAGCTCCCTATGTGTTAAGTCAAAATACTTAAGATGATGAGCAGCTTTTAGATCAATTATTTTGTAAGCGATTAATTTGATGATGTCCTGGATAATCATCCAAATTAAATTGTAGGCCCATACTAAACCGATCAACATCCAAGGAATGCTTGGTACAAACCATCCGTATGCGCAAATGAACATCGCAAGAATTTGCGTTCCAACAATGGCACTG
Organism: Chlamydiota bacterium; assembly: GCA_038750095.1. GTDB lineage: Bacteria > Chlamydiota > Chlamydiia > Chlamydiales > Criblamydiaceae > JAJFMC01. Next base: position 2,646 of record JBCDHL010000023.1, on the reverse strand, counting down.
AAAAGGATTTTTGAAGGAAAGGGTTTGTAAAAAAATGGTTTTCTTGAGCGTGTTAGAAAGAGAAGTAGGTGACCACCCACGACGAGTTGTAGAAAAATGATAGTTTGTAAGTGTTCAGGATCAATTTGTATCCAATTCTGCCATTCAGGAGTGTTTATCCAGTGTATTCCTAGAAGGAACAGCCCAAATGTTTGGATGACAGCCATTATTCCAAATACTGTTGATATCGACAAGACCCATCCCATTTGCCATCTCACAGGCTTTGAAGAAATCACAGTATTATCATAGGCAATAGTCATGATAGGGATATCATCAAGGAGGGCGAGCAGTACTATCATAAATGGGGTTAATGGCTGGTAAGATTCGCCACCGACAATAGGAAAAAGAAGCATGGTCAGAACAACAAATAACATGATATCAAATGTCATTGCGATGCGATAGATCGTGTAACTTAACATCCGCATAAAAATGCATCGTGCTTCTTTGATGGCGCTGATGATCACGGACAAACCAGGAGCTGTGAGTATGAGTGCAGCAGCAGCACGTGCTGCATCTGTAGCTCCCGAGACTGCTATACCGGCATCAGCCTGTTTTAATGCCGGCGCATCATTTACACCGTCACCTGTCATCATCACGATGTGATCTTTTTCCTGAAGAGCTTTAACAATACCGTATTTGTGTTCAGGATAGACTTCGGCAAAACCTTCAGCGCTTTCCACTTGATCAGCGATTTGTGTTGTATAGTGGTCAAAGTTTGCTCCTTCAGGGAATATTCCTGTAACGGAACGGATATTTGTACCCATATTTAATTTACGAGACATTTCTCGAGCTATTGCAGTGTTGTCACCAGTGACCATTTTTACTGAAATACCTAGATCAATAGCATCAGCAATGGTTTGTTTGGAGTCATCGCGTGGGGGATCGAATAAAGGAAGAATACCCAAGAATACCCAGTTTCCTTGTTCATTTGTAGCTGCGACGCCTAACGTTCGATATCCTTTTGAGGCGTAATCATTGACCACTTGATCGACTTTTTCTTTGTTTTCTGTATCAAGGGAGCATAACTGAACAATAACTTGAGGAGCACCTTTTGAATATTTTCTCTCTTTTCCTGTATTGTCGACGATGGTACTTTCTGTTCGTTTGCTAATTGGATCGAAAGGGACAAAGTGCTTTTGTTCATAATTGGACAGCACATTTTTGTCTTTAAGGCTATTGATAATTGCGAGGTCAATAGGGTCATTATCCTCTTCCTTTGAAGCTAACGATCCCGCCAAGATACACTCCTCATCATTATTTGAGGCAAATAGGTAGGGACGGTCAAGGGTTAAAATGTTTTTGGTAAGTGTCCCTGTTTTATCCGTACAAAGAATGTCTACTCCAGCGAGTTCCTCGATAGCTTGTAAACGGGAGACAATCGCTTTTTTCTTTGAAAGAAGAAGTGCCCCTAAGGCCATTGTAACGGATAGTACTGCTGGCATGGCTACAGGAATGGAGGCGATGACTAAAATTAATACGAACTGGATCAGTTCTAAAGCATCTTCTCCTCGATGTAGCTCAACCGAGATCAAAATAAAACTCAAAAAGAGAGCCATGAAAATGAGGAAATCTCCAATTCGCATCACCGCCTTTTGGAAGTGAGAGGATGATCCCGCACTGGCAACAAGCTTGGCAGTACGTCCGAAAAACGTGTTTTCTCCGGTATTTGCAACCACCGAAATCATTTCACCCTTTTTAACAACAGACCCAGAATACCCAATCTCACCAGTTTTTTTTGAAACAGGTAGCGATTCTCCAGTAAGCGCAGATTGATCAATATTGACATATTCTCCTTCGAATAGCTTCACATCTGCGGGAATGATATCTCCCAGCCGTATTCTAATGACGTCTCCCGGGACAAGTTCTGCTGCAGGGATATTTTTCCACTCTCCCCCACGTAAGACTCTAGCATTCAGGGCTAGACCTTTTTTTAGAGCTGCCAGTGCATTTTCTGCTTTATGCTCTTCCCAAAATCCGATCACAGCATTAAATATAAGTAAGACCATGATAATAACGAATTCTTCCCAGTGTCTCACTAAGACAGAGAGAAGCGCTGCAATTTCAATCATCCAAGGTATTGGCCCCCAAAAATAGCTGAGAAATTTATAGATTGGGCTGATGCTTTTGGACGCCAGCGAATTGGGTCCATATTCTTGAAGACGCTTTCGAGCCTCATCTGCAGTAAGGCCAGTTTGGGCGTTAGTATCAAGGGCTTGAAGAAGATCATCTGAAGATAGCTCTTTGAGCTTTTCTTCTGAAATCGCTTTCCTTTGCATTTCGATACATCCTTGTATGACAAATACCTGTGAACCATAAGTTTACACCGATCGTGATTCAAAATCTGAAACATGATCGGCATACATACAGAAGTATTACTACTTTCAGCTTACGTTAACATTTTTGTATTTGAAGACAAACAATTCAATTAGGTCATTGGATGTAAAAGGTTCTCGGTATCCTTCAACAGAAGGATAGGTTGAGAACCTTTTCTTTTTCAATCCTTTACTTCGTTACATCCGTGGTTTGTGCTTTTTAAGCCATTCATTGATTCTTTTAAGTAGTTCTTCATCTTTTTTGCACTCTTTTAACGAAAACTCTTGTCTCGTC
>JBCDHL010000022.1:0-11406 GCA_038750095.1 Chlamydiota bacterium | reverse complement strand
TGGGCCTACGACATTCCAAATTGGTCTAAAGTAGTTGACTATGTGTTCAACAGCAACCAAGCGACAAGCAAACCCAAGTACTATCATCTTAAGAATAGTTGAAGTTTTGTGGCGAACCCCTCTTGGATAGCGTAAATCAGAGACAGTATCAAGACATTGAAATAAGGTAAAAGTCATGGTCATTTGCTCCATTAAGTGTGTTGAAGCAAATCATTATAACAAATCAAACATTTAAATTAACTTTGCAGGTGTCCTGTACATCAGGTGGCTCAGGTTTCGGGAGTTCTTTTTCGAATGAAGAAAAAAAATCTCCTTCCCAACTGAGTGAGTTGGCAGCGAAGAAAGTTTTCAATTCTTCAAACAATTCATTAGAAGTCAAGGCTCAGGTTGATCCCATGGTTATGAATTCAAGAGAGCAGCTGATTGCGAAGGAGGTCAAAGATACGATTGCCAAAAGTAGCTCTGTTCCCGATGAACTCGCTTTAAATGCTTACGGAAATAAACATAAAAACTTGGTGAAGCTTCATCATTTAGTAGAAGCGTTGAATCTAAAAGGTATTTCTGTTCCGAAGCCATGCGGTATCAAAAGTGATGCAATACAAAATTTTCTTCAATCTTGTAAACCGGAAATTTTTGATAAATGGTCAAACCTCCAAAAGAATTATGAAGAGTATAAGTATAGTGGGACAGCACCTTTTCTAGAACTTCCCGAGGTTAAGAAAAACCTCGCAACAATTGATGGGATGATTTATGAAGCGTTTTCTAAAAAAAATGCTTATGAATTACTTCAAGTCGAAGGAGAATTTGATTTATGGCTTGAAGAGATTAAGAAAAGGGGGGGGCACCTCATGGTCCGTAGTACCGGGGCTGAGGATTCTAAAAAAGCTGCCAATGCAGGGGGAAACACGAGCGTGAGCTACGTTTCACCATCGAAAAAAGAGCTTTGTTTGGCTCTTGGAGAGGTTGTACGTTCCTACTTTAGTCTCGGCTCTCTACAGACTAGAATCAATTCTAAAGAAAATCCTTTTACTAGTGATTTGCAACTTGCCGTCACAGTTCAAGAGCTCATTGGTGAGCCCCTAGGTGGAGAAGATGATGCGAATGAAATTCCTGTTTCTGTTGTCCTTTTCACCAATGAACCGCTTTATGTCGGTAATGAATCTTTTCGAGTGATGCGTATCAGTGGGACTTATGGCCATGGAGAGGCGGTAGTCGGTAATAAAGGAGTGATGACTGATACCGTTCTCATCTTACAAAGTGTAACAGATCCCGATAAACTCTATGTTCTCTATGATAACGAGGAAAAGAAAACCCGTTTAGCCCCTTCGGGAGATTCTGTTAGTGAAACTGTAGAGCTTGTAAAAGTAAAGAACCCTTCAGAACTTTTTAATAAAAGAGTCTTTGACGATGAAATGATTGCGCGTCTTTATGAATGGGGGCTCATAGCAGAATGTTACTTTCAAGAGCCTACTGATATGGAGTTAGTCATCAAAGGTGATAAAATTTATCCAGTTCAAGCAAGGGCAATTGTCAGGAACAAACAGCTACCTACCTATCTTGATTTAAAAAAAATCGAAGAAAACAAATCATCATATTGAAAACACAGTTCATCTTTCCATGATAGTTCCGGGTGAAGCCTCTGTCGTCAAAATCTCAACCTCAGAGGAAATCCTGATAGCCAATAGTTTAACTGAAGTGCAGGAAAAGCAACTTTTCAAAGAGGGAAAGCATAAGTTGGTGATTGTTACCCAAGAGGAACCCGCGAACTCTCACCCTGTCATCAATTTTAGCCTTTATGGTCTTCCATGCTTATGCCTAGAAGGAGTTAGTGATACAGTCAAAGAGATTGTCAAAAAACTTGATGGAAAGAACCATGAACTTGTGACTTGCGTGCAGTCGTCAGCACTTCATTTGTGGAATAAAGAGTATGCTTCTGTTGACGATTATGTCAGTAAGGGATTTATCGCTCATCCCGCTAAAATAGCTCACTCTCAGAAAATTACAGAGTTGCTACCTAAAGATACAAAAGTGAAAGCTGAAATTCCTCAAGAGGTAAAGGATTTGCTGTTTAGAGTAAGGACAGCAACGACTTCTAAGGTAGCACTAGAAGCTATTGAAACGCTTAGAGAACACAGCTGGCTAAAAAATTTGGATCAGAAAAAAAGAAAACTAGAAGAGCGATTAAATGATGTTCCTTTAGCAGAGCGTAAGATTGAACCTCTCAAGGGAGTTGTGGAGCAACTCCAAAAAAATGTTGACGTTGCTTTTAATCATCTGCAGGCTTTACTAAGCCAAAAAGGAGAGCATCGACTAGAGACCTTGTTTTCAGTGAAAGTTTTAGAGACTCTCTTATTTGGAAATGAAAAAAAAGGGTCTGTTGGTCAATACTCCGTTCTTTCTATTGATTCGACTATTGGTGCTGTAGAAAAGCAAATTACCTACCAAGAAGAGTGCTCTTCTCAAGCACTCTTTATTGACCAGTTAATGTTTGGGGTGGCATCTCCCATTCCTGGTACTTTCGATGATTGGAAAGCCTTTCTCTTAAATTTAGAGAAGTCGATTACCATAGAAGGAAAATTGGAAAGTATTCTGGTTACGGATTTTAAGAAAACACTAAATACAATAAGTCGAATTGGGGCACTACCATGGTTTATGTCGATTGTATTTCCTCAGATCAAGGGAGGTAACTCGATTGAGCGAGCCGAAAATATTGTTAAACTAATATCTGAAGATAACGGAAAGTTGGTAGATGAGCTGCTCGGAAAAAAAGAGTCTATTCAAACTATGCGTCAAAATATAGATCTTTTTGCTGATCCTAATACTTTCGAAAAAGCTTTTGAGGAACTAAAGAAAGAGGCAGAAGCTTTTCATCCGAAACCAAAAGGGTCGACACTTCAGAACATATTACAAGACTTTAAGTTTAAAGAAGCTTCACCTTTGGTCAGATACTTGATGATAGAGCTGATGAATGATTTTGTGGACCTCTACGATACATCTATCAAAACCATGAAATCGAGTCAAAGTTTTGATAGTGATAGAGAAAAGTGCGAGAAATTTAAAGCAATGATTGCACCTTATCTCGAACTTATGCACTTTTGGAGTACTGAAACGGTTCCTACAGACAGCTTTTCAATGCATCAATCGTGGCCGCTTGACATATATTTGTGGCATTTAAAAGAAAAATTTGTAGAGATGAAGAGTGATAGCCCCGAAAACTTGCAACCTTCTCGAGAATTTAGTGTTTCAGCTGCAGTATTGGGTTCGGGGACTCTTTTTGAAAGACACTACCCGAAAACTTTAGAGGATGTTTTTACCTTGGCTCACCAGAATTTGTTGGCAACAACATCCCTTCTTTCCAATCAGCTTTTGTCAAATGAGGACATTGAAAGGAGTACTCTTCCTGCTACACTAAAATCAGCGATGGGTGCTGTCTCAAAAATCGGTGGGGGAGGAGTTGGAGAATCTCAGCGTATTGGCATGGATGTGGAAGAAAATCGGATTATTGTTTCCTATAATGTTCCACTTCGCAATCATAGCGGAAGGTTTACTCTCGAATATTCCAGTGAAAAAAAAGGTTTCATCACAATGGATGCTAAATTTCTTGGTGAAGCTAGACAACGTTGGGGATTTGCAGAGGAAACCTTAAAGCTAGCAAATGAAGTTTCTTCACTTTCGTTAGCAACAACAAAGGTGACTCCCCAAGAACTTTCCTATTCTGTAGGCGCGAGCAAAGATGAGGAAATTAAGTTGATGATGAATGTGTATAGGGCCATCGCAATCTATTCTCTTTCCAGAAACCGCTATAATAATCGCTTGGAACTAACGAAAGAGTGTATGAAGAAGATAACTCACAATGTTGTTGATTTACTCGATCTTTTTACCAATGAACTTAAAAGTAACCAGCCGTACCGAAAAATAGCAATCGTGAGCTTACTCTCGGTTATTGTCGAAAATGAGCAAGTGCACGACTCTGTGGGGAAATTAGTGAAGCAACTAATTGCAGACAGTGATGCGTTAGTAAGGGCTGATGCCTTAATGTTATACATTAAGCGTTTTGAAAAAGGCTATGAATACGAGCCTTCGGAGAAAGTAGTGGAACGACTAATTGAAGACGAAAACGCTATTGTAAGGGCGAATGCCCTAATGTTATACGTGAAGCTTTTTGAAAAAGAACGCGAGTACAAGCCTGCGGAGGAAGTGGCAGAGCGATTAATTAGAGACAGGAGTCTGAGGGTAAGAGAAAATGCTCTATTGCTATTTAATAAACTTTTTGAAAAGGGGCGGGGATATGATTCTGCGGAGGAAGTAGCAAAAGAACTAATTAATAGCAGGATTGAGAGGCTAAGAGAAATTGCGCTGTTGCTATTCGAGAAACTTTTTGAAAAGAGACAGGGATTTGAGTCTGCCAAAGAAGCTGTAGCGGAAATTGCAAATCATTCCAATAGGTTTAGAACAGCCAATGCGCTAATCGAACTGTTTAAAAAGTATAACCCACAGGGTCTTTCGGAAGACTCCGAAGATGAAGATTTTGAATAAGGAGTCCTAATTTTTTTTAATTATACCGAATTATTTGTTAGCTGGCTGGTACAGGTAAAGGTACTTACCAGACAAATTAGCATCAACTTCTTGCGGTAGCTCGATTTTATGATGCATTGTCCCTTTTAAAAGAGGGTTGTTTTTACTGAAGATCTTTGATGCCCAGTTTGATGAAGACATACCGACCACCTGGTAGTAATCATCTTCGATGTTAATCTCATGTAATAGTCTTTTTAACGTTTCACTTCTGCTTGCATTCGCTTGGTCAATAAATCCATACTCTTGTGCAAGCTGTGCAGGGAAGATACCTGCTCCATATTTTTCGACGAGTTTTTCTTTACCAATTTGGGGCCTAGCATTGATGACGATACTCACAAACATATCGTAATAGTACTTGATGATTTCTTTGTACATCTTATCTTCGTCAGGCTTCCACGGACGGAATGGGTTCATATCATCTTTGCCCTTACCTTCTGAGATTGTTTGTGACTTCACACCAATTTTATCAATTAGCCCTGTAAAATTAAAAAATGAAGGGGATAGGACACCCACGCTACCAATCAGGCTGACTTCCGAAGCATAGACTTTATCTGCTGCTGAGGCAACGTACATTCCTCCCGATGCGCATAACCCATCGACATAGGCATAAACTGGTATCTGGAATTTTTCTTTGTAAGCGAGGACTGCTCTGTAGATTGCATCAGCGTCGTTTACAGTTCCACCAGGCGTATTGATATGAAGGAGTAATGCTTTAACACGATCTTTTTCTAAATCGCCTTCACGAGATTCAATTAACTGTTGACGAATTGTATGCATGTTCAAGGATTCAGCTCCAATCACACCATGAATATTGAGTTGCAGAATCACCGGTGATTTCTTTGATTCTACCTTTCGAACGCCATCAGCATTGGCTAGGATCTCTAGGTCATAATCTTGGTCTACCTCTTTATTTGTTGATGAAGAGATTCCTCCAATAATCAGAAGAAGGAATATGAAACCAAATACAACGCCAATCGTTGCTGTTAGGGCAACGAAAAATGAACGGACTGAACCATAAAAGATACCGTGAAAAAAACTATGTCTCATGTTCTGAATACTTGGGTAAAAATTATTCTAAATATTGACTATATAGAAAAACAATATTTATGACATTCTATAAATTTGCAATAGCAGCAGCTAGTCGAGCAATTGCGACTCGATAGGGGGAGCATGACACATACTCTAGCCCAATTTCGTGACAGAAAGTCACTGAACTGGGTTCTCCACCGTGCTCCCCACAAATTCCACAATGAAGGCTTGTATTTGTTTGCATTCCTTTTTCCACAGCAAAACGCATCAGCTGTCCCACACCTTCACGGTCTAAAATTTGGAAGGGGTCGTTCTTAAAGAGCTGGTAATTTTCACCTTCTTCTAATGGGCTTGGCACTCCTTCAACATAGAGGGGAATAAACTTGGAACCGTCATCACGACTAATTCCATAGGTTGTCTGCGTCAGGTCATTGGTACCAAAACTAAAAAAGTCCGCATGTTTGGCAATTTGATCAGCTGTCAGTGCTGCGCGTGGTAATTCAATCATTGTGCCGACTTTATAGAGGATGGAAAATCCTTTTTCCTCGAAAACCTTGTTGGCGGTGTTGTCAACAACGGCTCGTTGGTGTTCAAGTTCTTTGTCTGTTCCAACGAGGGGAACCATGATCTCTGGTAGGACCACTTTTCCCTCTTTTGACACTTCAATTGCAGCTTCGAGAATCGCGCGTACCTGCATTTCCGTAACGTCGGGGTAGGTTATTCCCAAGCGACATCCTCGGTGGCCAAGCATGGGGTTGACTTCATAAAGAGAATCACGCATTTTTTTCAAGGTTTCAGCTGAGACTTGCATCGACTGTGCTAGTAAACCGAGTTCTGCCTCATTGTGGGGGATGAACTCATGAAGTGGAGGATCGAGTAACCGAATCGTTACAGGTAGTCCACCCATTGCTCTGAAAATACCAATGAAATCTTCCTTCTGGTAGGGGAGAAGGCGGTCAATAACCTCTTGCCTCTTGTTAACGTCGCTGGTGAAAAAGAGACGTCGAACGTCATTGAGTCGTTTGGCATCCATGAACATATGCTCTGTTCGACAGAGACCGATCCCTTCAGCACCAAAGGCGCGTGCGGCAGCGCTATCACTTGGCGTGTCGGCATTTGTTCGTATTTTAAGATGACGATATTTGTCTGCAATATCCATGATCAGTTGGTACTGTTGGTATAGGCGGCTATCTTCTGGTTGAATTTCTTTTGTGATCAAGACTTGTACAATTTCTGAGGGGCTGGGTTCTAGTCCACAGAAGAAAACTTCTCCCGTAAGCCCGTCGATAGAAATAGCTTCACCTTCTTTGATAACCTTATCATCTATTGAAAGAGTTTTCGCTTTTTCATTGATGTGTAAAGCATCACAACCGACAACACATGGCTTGCCCATACCTCGCGCAACAACAGCAGCGTGAGAGGTGGCACCTCCCCGTGTCGTTAAAACACCGTTGGCTGCGACGAGACCAGGAAAATCGTCTGGGCATGACTCTTCACGTACCAAGATACTGTCGATTCCTTCTTTTCTCCACTTCGCTGCTTGTTGGGAAGAAAATGCTGCTCGACCCGATGCCGCTCCAGGTCCAGCATTGAGTCCTTTAGCAACGAGATAATGTTTCGCACGGTTTTTCTCTTTTTGATCAAATACTGGAGCTAAGAGCTGTTCTAATTGATTGGGATCTATTCTTTTCAGAGCGGTTTTTTCATCTATCGTGCCCTCTTCAAGCATTTCGACAGCCATTCTTACGGCTGCAAATCCCGTACGTTTACCAGAGCGAGTCTGTAACATAAAGAGCTTACCATCATCGATGGTGAACTCAATATCTTGCATGTCGTGATAATGATCTTCCAATTTTTCAACTATGGCGGTGAGTTCGCGATATGTTTCGGGGAGCTCTTCTTCCAAGCTTGATAGAGTGGAATTCGTCAGCTGCTTCTGGTATTGATTGATAGGGTGGGGCGTACGTATACCTGCAACAACCTCTTCTCCCTGGGCGTTAAGGAGAAATTCGCCATAAAAGTGGTTATCTCCAGTAGCTGGATCGCGAGTAAAGCCAACGCCTGTTGCTGAGCGGTTGTTCTTATTACCGAATACCATCACTTGCACTGTTACCGCTGTACCCCATTCATCGGGAACATTATGAATCTGTCTGAATAAAGTGCAACGCTCGCTCTCCCAGCTTTCAAAAACAGCACAGATGGCTGCATATAACTGCTCGTAGGCATCTTGGGGAAACGTGTGCCCACAATGCTGCTCGTATAGTTTCTTAAACTGTGAGCACGCTTCCTTGAGACCTTCGACACTTAAGTCGATGTCTAACTCAGCACCTTCGTCATGTTTTAAAGTATTGAATGCTCTTTCGAACAACTTTCTGTCGATCCCCTCAACAATTTCACCGTATAAACAAATGAATCGGCGGTAATTGTCATATGCTAATCTTTCATTACCAGTGCTTTCTGCAAATCCGACAACAGATTTATCGTTTAACCCTAAATTGAGGATCGTATCCATCATTCCAGGCATAGATACTCTAGCGCCGGATCGCACGGAAATCATCAAAGGCATAGTCTCACAACCAAAGCAGGTCTCCATCTGCTTTTCTAATGCTTTCATCGCTGTTACGATCTCTCTTTTGATCGCTTCAGTTAGCTTTTTCCCTCGCCGACGGTATTCGTTACAGGCGGGTGTGGTGATAATAAATCCTGGTGGGACTGGAATTCCTATCGAAGCCATCTCGGCTAAACCAATTCCCTTGCCGCCAAGTATGTTACGTTCTAATGGGGGAGGGGGTAAGCCTTTGCCGAATGAATAAACATACTCGAAAGCTTTTTGACTCTTTTTGCTTTCAGCGACTGTTGACATGGTATTTCTCCTCAATTGGTACCTTTTATAACATTACTAATAGGTTGAATATATAAAAACAAAATTTCACTGTATTTTCTTATCCAATTCAGGTACAATTGAACTACAACCAAAAAAATAATTACTTTATGGACAAAACACAAAAAAAATACACTCGCTTAAGCCCATTTATGGCTAAAATTAAAAGCCGTTACGACCTTTGTCAATCTTGCGAAGAGAAAAGTACATTGCACATCGTATTAGACCTCAAAGACTCAAATATGAATTACGAGGTGGGTGATTGCGTAGGTGTTTATCCAGTCAACGATCCCACCCTGGTGCAAAAGACTCTAAATGCACTAAAAGCGAATGCAGATGAAAGCATCGTAGATAAGCGCTCAAAAAATACGTTTACTTTGGCAAACTTCTTAAAAATCAAAGCCAATGTCAGTGATGTTAGCAAAAAGCTTATACAGGAAATTAGTAAGAAACAGAGCTGTTCTAGAAAAAAGGGTGAACTCGAGGAACTATTGGTAACTCCTGACGCTTTAAAAAAGTACCTTGATGGACGTCAGCTTTGGGATATTCTTGATGAACATCATGAAGTGAATTTTGAAATACAGGAAATTTGCGATTTACTCATGCCTCTTCTTCCCCGTTACTACTCCATCGCTTCATCGCAAAAACACCGTCAAGATGAGATGCATCTTACCGTTAAACTTCTCAAGTACGATGCACATGGTCATGAACGCAAAGGGGTGTGTACGCATTATCTCTGTAGTATGGTTCCTCAAGAAGAGGCGATCGTTCCAATCTTCATTCAACCACATAAAGGTTTTACTGTACCTGAAGATCCTAATACTCACATGATTATGGTTGGACCAGGCACAGGGGTTGCTCCATTCCGTGCCTTTATGCAAGAGCGTATAGCTCAAGGGGCCCAAGGCAGACACTGGCTCTTTTTTGGTGAGTGGCGTAGAGAAAAGAACTTCCTTTATGGTGATTATTGGTTGGAACTTGAAAAACAGGAAAAGCTGAAGCTTGATGTTGCTTTTTCGAGAGACCAAGAACAGAAGAAGTATGTGCAGCACCTCCTCTTAGAGAAGGGCAGAGAGATTTACGATTGGTTAATAGAAGGCAGTCATTTTTACGTTTGTGGTGATGCTAAATATATGGCAAAAGATGTGGATCAAGCGCTAATACAAATCGTACAAAACCACGGCAACATGTCAGAAGATGCAGCTAAAGATTACGTTAAAAGCCTACGCAAAGAAAAACGTTACCTCCGTGACGTCTATTAATTCTTAGAGACAAGAGATTTCCATTTTATCACGAGCTGAACGTTACGATGGTCAAGCATTGTACCCCTTCACCACGGCCAAATCCCGTAAGCTCCTCTCCCGTCGTTGCCGTGATGCCCACCTGAGAAGGTTCTATCCCGACGACTTTGGCTACGTTCGTTTTCATTTCCTCGATGCGCGACTTAAACTTCGGCCGTTTTCCTTCAAGTGTGATTGCTATGTGATCGATTGTCGTACCGTCCAGGGTCTTTAGTGCTTCCTTGAGATATATCTCACTATCAGTGATCCCTTGCTTTAAACATAAATCGTCAGCAATTCCACCAAGAATTAATGTTCCCGTAACTGAGGAGATAGCATTGCAGATCGCGTGGAAAACAATATCTCCATCCGAGTTGGCATCCCACCCTGGTACGTCTTTGAATTCAATACCTGCAATGATACATGTTTTTGTAGATTTCTCTCTTTCAAAGCGATGGCTATCTTGACCGATTCCAATTTTGATTCCCATACCAATACCCTTATCAATGATCTGCTTTTTCATAATGTTAATATTTTGTAGGATTAGCTTTGAAATATCAAGCAATTTGCGAGTCGCTTATCATGATTAAAAAAAAATTATTTTTGTCATTTTTCATCATCATTAACGTTGTATCAAACATCTATTCATCAGATGAAAAAATCACTTCTCAAAATTTAAATTCAACAATCGCAAAGCTCGAAAGTTTCGTGCAAGAAGGAATGAAACAATCTCATGTGCCTGGAGTTGCCATTGCAATCGTCTATCAAGGAGAGGTCGTTTATGTAAAAGGTTTCGGATATCGAAATATAGAAAAAAAACTTGAAGTTACACCAAATACCATCTTCCAATTAGCTTCAGTTTCAAAACCTATTACATCTACTATTTTGGCTATTCTTGTTGGTGAAGCAAAAATAGACTGGAATAGTAAAATTGAGCAGCTAAATCCCTTGTTTCGTCTTTCTGACCCATGGGTAACATCGCAACTAACAATCAGGGACCTCCTGAGCCACCGTAGCGGGCTTCCAGACCATGCGGGTGATATCCTAGAAGATCTCGGGTATCCTGAAGATGAAATCTATCATCGACTACGATACATCAAGCCTCTTAACCCATTTCGAGCATCCTATGCCTATACAAATTTCGGATTCTCCGAAGCTGCTTTTGCTTCGAGTAAATATCTAAAAACACCATGGAACGATCTCGCTAAAGAAAAGCTCTTTGCACCATTAGGAATGAATGATACGAGCTATTCATTCGATGACTATTTCACTCATGGACAAAAAGCCACGACTTACTTCATTGATGACGGGAAAGTCAACCCTCAAAGACCTTCTAGAAACCCCGATTCACAGAGACCTGCCGGAGGTGTTAGTTCTTCTGCTAATGACATTGCAAAATGGATGATCTTGCAAATGGGAGGATTTCAAAAGAAAAAAATCGTTCAAGAAAAAGCACTGAAAGCAACACAAACCCCTGTCATTGTGACAGGAAAAAACGATAAAACGGGACTTCCCACATTTTATGGGATGGGTTGGGATATTTCTTATGATCCTCAAGGCCGCTATTTTTTGAAACATAGCGGAAGTTTTTTCATGGGTGTTAGAACGCAGGTTGCTCTACTGCCTAAAGAAAAGCTTGGA
>JBCDHL010000021.1:0-11482 GCA_038750095.1 Chlamydiota bacterium | reverse complement strand
CTACTTTCTTGTGTCGCTTCAAAAGTAATGGATTCTTTATCGAAATGTTTGACCTCGAAAACTAGCTCTGCAAGCTCTGGATATTCCGATACAATATTTAAAGCATAAAATTTGGGGTCGATTTTTACAGACTTACGCTGGCCCACTTCAATAAGGTCCCTACGTATGAGGGGGTAGTAACCTCCGAGTTGTCCTTCATCGTGTTCGACAAGCGAACCTCCTGAGGTTTCCGAAGGGGTATAATAGGGGTGAGCAGGGAAACGCGCGTTGTATGGGTGATTCTCTACCATTTTTCGGTCAAATTCGATTTCTTTGACGACACTTTTCGTGTTGGTATCACTTTCGAAGGGGAGGTTGATTTCTATCAACGCTCCACCGTAGTTAGAAAAGACCAACTGCTGGTAGTCGTTTTCGAGAACGTAATAGCTCTCAACAGGTTTTTCACCGTTTGTTGTTACAACACGTTTCGGAGGCTTGACGACAGTTGTTGCGATTGTTGAGGATTCGTTTAAATAATAGAGACGCTTATCCGATTCTTGGTATATAGCAACAGGGAGGTATCCTTTTTCAGTTTTAAAGAGAACAATAGAGTCTTCATGAGGAGACTCAGGTGGAAGGTCACCGTTTGTCGCGATTTCTTTCTTAAGGTTGTAGATAGTGTCAGCTGGTAGTGAAAAATGACCATCTAAATATTCAGCGAAGGTGATCGAGTAAGGTTTTCCATCGTTTTTGGGAGAAAGTGTAAGTAGTTGTAGGTCAAACTGACCCCATTCAGGAACTTTTGCAATTTTTAAAGGTGTTTCTTCACCACTATGGTATACAACTGGATAACCAATGCCTTGAGGCTGGTGATCTAAATTATATGTTTTGGATCCACTAAAAACTTTGGCGGGAAGTTGATTGTCCCAAGCAATAGTAACGATGGAGTCTTCTGATTGAATTCCTGCATTCAAAAATGTTTTCTCCGCAGAATCCGAATAAATTTTTGCTATCGGTAAAGAGCTAGGGGAGACAGCCCGCTGTTGGATCAACGTTTCAAGTTGCTTGATTTTTTGCTTCTTTTTAGCAACTTGCTGCTCTTTCCATTGTTTAGCACTTTCTTGATTCTGGTAGTCAAAAAATGTGTTCACTAAAAATAGAGAAAGGCTCAGAGCTATGACAAATAAGAGGGTGCGTTTATCCATATTGATTTGGTTTCTCGTGGGTGATTAATAGTATGAACAGCTTATCAAAATACCGAAAATATCTCAAGCTCACTCTATGTATTCGTCATAAATGTTTTTTTGATGAAACAAACTATTAACGAATTAGGAGTCGTCAAAAATGGACTAAATGGAGTTTAAGAATTTTTTTTATTATCAGACTATCCGTGTGGGACTTCGTGATAATTAATCAGAGGTTTATTCTTGATGAGGTAGATCGTGCTTTGAGGAATGGAGACTATATAAAGACATAATGGTACCAATCTAGTTCTGTTATTTTATGGCACCAGAAACAGACTTGGATCATTAACGAACAAATTAATTTCCATGACATGAAAGCTCTTGCTTGCAGAAAATTGTTCCTGACAATATTCTGTTAGCTCAGGCGGGGAGTGTAAAATTCTAGGGGGTGGAGCTATGGATCAGTCAAAAATTCTCGGTGATTATAATATCATAAAACAAATTGGTCAGGGACCACTTGGTAGTGTTTATCTAGCAGAGCACCGCTTTATGAAAAAGCACTTTGCTTTGAAGGTCCTTCCACATGAGCTTTCTTCTGACCGGGCTTTCATTCAACGGTTTGAGGATGAGGTTTCCAAGCTTTCATCTCTAGAACATCCGAATATCGTCAAAGTACACAATATCTCTTATGCTGATGGGGTCTATTTTCTTGTCACAGACTGTGTTGTCGATGAAAGAGGCGAAACAACAAATCTTGCGCAGTACATTATTTCAAAACGAGAAAAACTAAGTGAGTCGGAGTTATATACACTATTGGAGCAGGTTGCTGGTGCCTTAGACTACGCTCACGATAGTGGACAGGGAATTTCACACTGCGGTCTTAAGTTGAACAATATTCTTGTGAGCCAAAAAAAGAGTGGGGTGCAACTTCTTCTCTCAGATTTTGGGCTTACACGGATCATTGGTCCTGGTGCGGTTCTTAACCGTACGTTTAAAACCGTTGCTGACGCGTTGGAGCTTGGTGCAGATATCTCTCCGCCACTAGGAAGTAGTAGTCTATATCCAAATCCGGAATCACCCGAAGAAAAACTTATTCCACTACAGGCATCCTTTTTGCAGACGTTTGCTTTCCTTGCTCCAGAGCAAAAACAAATCAATCACCCAGCCTCTAAGGGAGTAAAAGTAGATGTCTATGCTTTCGGAATACTTGCTTATTACTTAAGCACGGGAAAATTTCCTGAAGGTTTCATAGATATGCCCTCAAAATGCTTACCCGACTTCAGATGGAACTGGGATAGTCTCGTTAAAAATTGCTTACAATGTGATCCAGAAAAACGTGTCGAGCTTCTTCTTCCTACCCTTAGGAGTGTAAGTGAAACAGTTAGTGTTCCCGTTAGTGAAGTTGTAGAGCTAAAGCAAGAGGCGGAACTTGTTATTTCAAAACAGCAAGTGATGAATTCTCCACCTGTTGTTAAAGCGACAGAGCCACAGCAAACTGCAGAAAATTTCAGTGTTAAAGTTGCTTCTCCAAGTCCAAAGCCAGCTATGCAACCAGTTCCAGCTGCAAGTGTCTCTTCAGAAACTGCAAAAGCACAGCAGACTCAAAATCCAGAGAGATTACGGCCTGTTCTCCATGACGCAAAACTCGAGCGACCTGTGACAGATCCCGATCCAGGTGCAATTTTTTCCATTGATAGTACGGTTACTCACTACGTACCTGAAGAGAAGGAGGTGAAGGATATCCAGCCCATTCTCACTGAAATGGTTGTGATTAAAGGAGGTGCCTTTTCTCGAGGTAGCAGTGATGGGAACCGTGATGAAATGCCAAAACACCAGGTTCAAGTTGAAAGTTTTGCTATTGACGTGCATGCTGTTTCCAACGAACAGTTTGTCCGATTTCTCGAAGTTCTCGGTGGTGAGAAGGATAGTTTTCATCACGATGTCATACGTCTTAAAGATTCTCGAATCAAACGTACAGCAGGAAAATTAAGTATCGAATCAGGCTACGCAAAACATCCTGTTGTGGGCGTGACTTGGTATGGGGCCGTTGCGTATGCTGACTGGGTAGGTAAGCGGTTACCTACTGAAGCGGAATGGGAAGTTGCAAGTAAGGGCGGTAATGGTGAGGCTTTTTACCCTACAGGCTCTGAAATTGAAAAAAGCCAGGCCAATTTTTTCAGTTCCGATACAACACCTGTAATGAGCTACGCACCAAACGCATTCGGTTTGTACGATATTGCAGGTAATGTTTATGAGTGGTGTCAAGATTGGTATGGCTATAACTATTATGAAACATCCGTGCAAGAGCCTGACAATCCCCAGGGACCTGTTCAAGGAGTCTATCGTGTTTTACGTGGTGGGTGTTGGAAAAGTTTGAGAGAAGATTTGCGCTGTTCTAGGAGGCATCGTAATAATCCAGGTACCGTTAATGGAACGTATGGATTTCGTTGCGCTGCTGATGTGGGGTGATAAGAGGTCGTTGTATGGTTCGAGTGATGTTTGTATGTTTGGGGAATATTTGTCGTTCTCCTGCAGGTGAGGGTATGTTGCAGTATTTGGCAAAGAAATTCAGATGCCCTGTAAACCTAGAGATTGAAAGCAGCGGTATCGGTGACTGGCACGTCGGCCAATTACCAGATTCAAGGATGAGAGAGGCTGCTCTGAAGCGAGGAATTACATTAGTTAGTCGAGCACAAGCATTTAAAACTGATCATTTTGATATGTTTGATTTTGTTCTAGCTGCAGACCATGAAGTGATGAATGATCTGTATCGCTATGCTCGCTCGCCTTTAGATAAGTCCAAGATTCATCTAATTACTGCGTTTGGTACCACATATCGTGGCGAAGAGATCCCCGATCCTTACTATGGTGGTGCTCGCGATTTTGATCTTGTTCTTGATATGTTGGAAGATTCATGTGAGGGGTTTCTGCAAGAGTTTATTTAGGACATTTCCACTAAAAAATTTTGAAGCAATCCCAAATCTTCAACTTGTTTGGGTATACACATCGATATAGTAGGAGAACTTATATGAAATCATTATGGATGATAATGATCATCACAATAGTCGTCATTCTTGCGATCTTTTTCTACGCTGGAATATTCTACCCCATGGAAGAAACTCCCAAACTTGTGGATGAAGTAGATACAAAAGCGATTACAGAAAAAAGAGGTACTCAAGAGGAGTCTCTTGACGATATTGTCATCTTCGCATTTCAGCGTAATCATCCCGAAGAGATGAAAAAGTTCATGCTACAACATAATGGTATGAAGGACCTGGATGGTTTGGAGAGAAATTTAAGTGAACAGGATTATATCGCTATATTAACAGCTTTATGGAGTGAGCAGGATGGTGATAAGCGACTAATGTGGCTTCGAGAAAAACAAATCGATAATCACCCTATTCTTCTTATGGAGCTTGCTGTAGAAATCATGAAACAAAACCCTTCCTTAGAGCATTTTCAGGAAGCGCTATTTCTCCTCGAATTGGGGAGGTTTAGAACAGAACTCGACGCAGTTTGTATTACGGATTCCTCAGCAGCGGTTGCTGGACAGTCCCTCTATTCCGTTTATGCAAAGGCTGTAGCTTCAGAAGTGCGAGAAAATCCAGCTCTTACTCGAGAGTTGATAGACTCACCACAAGACTTACTCAATAAGGAAATTCTTGAAAAATTGCTAATAGCTTTAAAAAGAACAAGGCTCGAGCTCGATAGTTTACCTTCTCCCGAGTGGGTTTCCAGTCATGCATTGCAAAAACTCCTTGTTGAGAAAGATATCATTCTTGAGCCAAGTCAGTGCCACAAAAAAAGAGAGGAGTTAATCGATGCATATATTGCTGAGATAGAAGGCGGGGCAAAACAGCAGATATACCGATCTTGATTCAAAAATTTGAAACACGATCGGTATACCCAATTGAACTCAGATAACATAGGCCATAGCTTCATCACCCAAAGTCATTACAACTGCCTGTCTTAACAGACCTTGTACATCTACATTTTCAGTGTTGATTTGCTTTAACCGTTTTGCAGCGTAACGGGCGATATTGATCCCATCACGTACTGTATAATTTTCATTACCTGCGTGAGCTCTCTGTAAGAAATCCACGATGTAGTCCATAATGTGTTCATCTACGAAGGGAAGGTTTTCTCTTAAAATTCTTCTCTCTTCGTCTGCTTCGGGAAAATCCAAGTATATTTGAGGTTGTAAACGACTGTGGATATATTCAGGGATTTCGAAGGTCGAAGCATCATCATTCATCGTAACACAGATGCGAAAATCAGGATTTGCAGAGACTTTTAGTCCAGCTACAATAGATTCGATATAGCGTCGAGTGTCGAGGAGTGGAGCTAACGATGCCCAGGACTTTTCACTCATGCGATTTGCTTCGTCGAGAATACAAACCCCTCCTTTGATCATCGCTGTGACAAGAGCAGAGGCTACGTAACGGATTCCTCCTGTTTTGTCAATAACGGGGGTAATTAAGAGATCTTCAGGACGTGTGTCCATAGTGCATTGATAGATATAGACATCTTTATCTAAATTTTTTGCTGCAGCATATGCAAGAGTTGTTTTTCCAACTCCAGGTTTGCCTATGAGTCGAGGGTTAAGGGGAATGTCATGGTCATTGATCACGATCCACGCAGCTAAGAGCTGGTCCATCACGTCACGTTGTCCAATCCATTCGAATTTAAAAATATCTGGAAATCCCAAGGCAATATCAACTCCCTGGATGTTAATGATACTTTCATGTTCGTTGGGTAAAGTTTCTTTCATTCAAAGCCGCTCTCTGTAGATGTGTTCAGAAGGTATATTATTCCTATAAAAGAATAATGTAAACCATTATGGATTTAATGCTTTATTAGACCCATACATTAGGGCTGCACGGGATAGGTTGTGGCGTGCATCGGGGAAAAAGTCTTCAATTTCACGGACGAGCTCTTCTGCTTTTTTTCGCATAGATGTTTGCCCGACTGGGCATTGACACATAATGCGCATAAATTGGTGATGTTTAGCAAAGCAGACAATCTCTTCTTCTGTCACAAAGATCATCGGGCGGATGATGGTCGTGTTGTACTTTTTCATGTGAATGATTGGCATATTACCGGCAAACTCTGCTTTGTGGAGGAGATTCATCAACAACGTTTGTACATTATCATCTCGGTGATGGCCAAATGCAACAGTATCGGCCCCAAAGTCTTTTGCTGCTTCAAATAAAAGTTTACGTCTTTCCCTTGAGCAGCTATAACACTCTAGCGTTTCAAGTTCTTGGTTGGATTCTTTGATGACAAAAGGAACCTCTAGCTGATCACAGATATCTGCTAGATAGCTAGTATTGACTCCCGCACCACAGGAAAAATCCCCACCAATATGAGCGGCGCTGAGTTGGAAGGGAGGGAAGCCTCTGCCCGAAATAGCTTTGAGCATAAAAAGAAGAGTCAGGCTATCCTTTCCACCACTTAAAGCTACTGTTAGGTGCTTGACGTTACTAACCATCTCATATTCGTATAATGCCTTACGAATCTTTCTTTCGATCCTTTTGCCATTACCTGTCCAGGGAGGGGAGGCTATCGGTTTCGTCATGAATATTTTCCAATTTTCATTATCCATTTATAAAAAATCATAAAATATGTTATCGTAATCTATCGAGTAAAGTCAAGTTTTAATAATTCATTAAATGAAGGTGACAAATGGCAGAAAAAGTCGGTCGAAACGATCCATGTCCGTGTGGATCGGGAAAGAAATACAAGCAATGTTGTCAAAAATTACCTGGAGTAAGAAAGAAGATAAAGGCTAAAGTATTGAGTGGCGGAGCCAAAAAAGAAACTCAAAGAGGGCCTGTTTTGCCCGATCTCCTTGAGCGTACTTTTGGGGATGTCATTGCAGCTTCCAAAGAAGAAGAGGCTCCACCGAAACTTGAAGAGCAATCAAGTTCTACGGAAGAAGCTAAGAAAGAAGAGAATGAAAAACAAAGTTGATGATTCATGAGTAGTGCAAAACAACGAAAGATAAAAGTGTGTCCATCGATACTTGCTGGAGATTTTGGACAGATACATGACGAAGCTAAGAGAATCGAAGACTCCGGCGCTGATCGCTTACACGTCGATGTGATGGATGGACACTTTGTTCCCAATTTGACTATTGGCCCGCAGGTTTGTGCAGCAATCAATCGAGCTACAGACATGTTTCTTGACGTCCACTTGATGATGTACAATCCTTATGATTATATCGAAAGATTTATTGAGGCTGGAGCAGATCGTCTGACGTTCCATTTTGAAGCAACTGAAGATGTAGAAGATACACTTCTCTATATTCGAAGATGCAATCGACAAGCTGGACTTGCCTTTTGCCCGGAAACGTCCTCTTCATTTGTGACACGTTATTTAGACAAGTGCGATTTAGTTCTTCTAATGACTGTTCACCCAGGATTTGGAGGACAGTCGTTTATGCCCGATGTACTGGACAAGATCAAATTCGTCAGAGATACGTGTAAGCAGCTTGACATTCGCGAAGGTGGAGTCACTCCAGAAAAAGGATCGAAGCAGGATGAAGAATTAGGCGCATTTCCTATCCAAGTTGACGGTGGGATTAACCATGAGACAGCAAAACAGTGCATTGAAGCTGGTGCTAATGAGCTGGTCGCTGGGACCTTCCTCTTTACTTCGGATGATATGTCAAAAGATGTTGAAGCATTAAGAAACTCCTAGGTATGCTAGGCAAAAACCAATATACTGAGTGATATTGAAAATTACCATTGATAGTTGGAGTTTTTTGTTTCTGGCGAAGTGAGGAGATTGAACACAAAGTCAGAGGTAAGAAAAATGGTTATCAAGCGTAATTTTCAATGTTATAGATTATAGAACCCTGTAAAGGAATTTATTTTATGGTATCGAGCAGTCAAATTAGTCCTGGAATGATCATCAAAATCGATGATAAACTGTTCAGAGTAGAGTCCAGCGTAAAGGTCACTGTAGCCAAAGGAACCCCTTTTATAAAAACTAAACTTCGTGACCTGGTAAATGATAAAGTTGTTGAGAAAAATTTCAAACCTACACAACAGGTGGAAGAAGCTGTATTGAAAGAGAAGCCCCTTGAGTTTCTCTATCTGGAGGGGAGCTATTTTATGTTCTTAGATACTTCAAATCTTGAACAAGTAGCTATTCCATCCACAATTGTTTCAGAAAATGTTAACTTTCTTAAAGAGGGAATATCTTTAAATGCCCTTTTCCATGAAGACATTGTTTACGGTGTTGAGCTACCTGCATTTTTGGAGCTGATGGTTTCAAAAATTGAAGGTGAAGAGGATGAAGGGCTGATCGCCAACGCGACAAAGGTAGGCATTCTCGAGACTGGAGCAAAAGTGGAAATTCCTCCTTTTATCGAGGTGGGTGATATCATTAAGATTGATACAAAAACAGGCGAATACATCCAAAGGGTATAAACTAATTAACCTCGGAGTTAATGATTGTGGAGTTGAAACATATAAAAGAATTGATGGCAGCTATGGTACGGACAGGAATGAAGAAGTTGTCCATAGAACAGGAAAAATTCAAGATAAATCTTGAGCGTGAAGGGGATGAGAAGGTCCAAATCATCGAGTCTTCACGTGACTACTTAGGTGAGCAGCTTGCGAGGCGTGCAGATCAAGCCTTCGCCAAGGGGGGGAGCGCATCGATCACCCCACCAACACCAAAAAACCCACCACATTCTACCGAAGGGGCTTCCGTTCACGAAGAGAGTAAAGTGGGAAAAGAACAGGTTGTGGATAACTCTCAAAAGATTACATCACCGATGGTTGGAACCTTTTACGGTGCTCCGTCACCTGAAGAACCACCTTTTGTTCAAGTTGGTGATACCGTGAACGCAAATACCGTTGTTTGCATTGTTGAAGCAATGAAAGTCATGAATGAGATCAAAGCAGGGGTTTCTGGAACAGTGGAAGAAATATTGGTAGAGAATGGGCACCCCGTAGAATTTGGAACGACACTTTTCAAAATAACTTAAGCGAGACACATGCGTAAAGTACTTATTGCTAATAGAGGCGAGATTGCCGTTAGAATTATCAGAGCTTGTCATGACTTAGGACTGCAAACAGTTGCGGTCTATTCAGAAGCAGATGCCGAAGCTTTACATGTTCTCCATGCAGACGAAGCAATCTGTATCGGCGAAGCACCTTCACAAAAATCCTATCTGAAAGTTCCGAATATTTTATCTGCTTGTGAGGTAACAGGTGCTGATGCTGTCCATCCAGGTTATGGATTTCTCGCTGAAAATGCCAATTTTGCTTCTATTTGTGAAAGTTGTGGGTTAACATTTATCGGTCCAGCCTCAGAAACGATAGTTGCTTTGGGCGATAAAGCAAAAGCCAAGGCAACAGCAAAAAAAGCTGGTTGTCCCGTTATCCCTGGTTCCGATGGAGTTGTTGATGATATTGATCAAGCGCTCGAAGAAGTCAAAAAAATTGGATACCCTGTTTTTATTAAAGCCGTTGCAGGTGGTGGCGGAAAGGGAATTCGTATTTCTTACAGTGAAGATGAATTTCGCCGTCAATTTACTGCAGCTAGAGCTGAAGCAGAGATCAGTTTTGGTAATCCAAGCGTTTATCTCGAAAAGATGATTGTCAATCCACGTCATGTGGAAGTACAGATTCTTGGAGATAAGTTTGGTAATTACCTTTATCTAGGGGAGAGAGATTGTACCATTCAACGGCGCCGTCAGAAGCTTATCGAAGAGGCTCCATGCCCTGTTTTAACTCCAAAAATCAGACAAAAACTGGGTGAAGCAGCTGTACAGGTCGTTAAAGCTGCTGGCTACTACTCAGCAGGTACTGTAGAATTCCTTCTCGATGATAACAATGAATTTTACTTTATGGAAGTAAACACTCGTATTCAGGTCGAGCATACCGTGTCTGAAGAGCTTACTGGTGTCGATCTTGTCGTGGAGCAGCTTCTTGTTGCTATGGATGAGAAGTTACGCCTTCGTCAAAAAGACGTGGTTTATACCGGGCATGTCATAGAGTTCCGTATTAATGCGGAAAACCCAGCTCAAAATTTCTGTCCTTCGCCGGGACGTTTGGAGTATTATCTTCCTCCAGGTGGACCTCATGTTCGTGTGGATAGCGCGTGCTATTCTGGTTACGTGATTCCTCCGAATTACGATTCGATGGTCGCCAAATTAATCGTTAAAGGGGATGATCGTACTGACGCTATCAAAAAAGGTAAAAGAGCATTACGTGAGTTTCATATTGGGGGAATTCACTCCACGATACCTTTTCACCTTTTCATGCTTGAGGATAAGAAATTTTTAGAAGTCGATTACGATTTGAATTATATTGATTTGCTTCTAGAAGAAGATTGTGATTTCGTTCTCGAGTAGTTGTTTTACTAGACTTCTTTTGAAACTGCAATCCCATGAACTTGGCCGCACTTTCTCGATTAATTTTTTCGTTCAGTCATTATTTTGAAACACGATCGGTATAAGACCGTCACATAATGACATGATTTCAAAAATAGCTCAAGAACTGCTGGGGATTAAAGAGTTTTCTGTAGAAGAATATAAGCAATCTGATTTATCGGGGTGGTCTAAGAATTTATGGAAACCAGGGGTTCTACCCAGAGTTGTTAAGGAAGTACAGAAAGAGATGAATCGAATTGACCCATAGAAGAGGAAAATTTCTATACAGCCTATATGAGGTGAAAATTTACCGGATAAAATACCTTGTTTTTGTGGTGTTAAGCTAAAAATTCATTTAGGTGAAGAAACAAAAAACCTTCAAATTGGTGCATGGATTAATCCATTTGTTTTGGAAAATTAAACATTATCTGTCTAAATAATCGCACACCCTGGCCAACAATTGTAAACGTTACTGTCATTATCTTCGATGAGCGCAGCTAATTCCTTATATAATTTGCTTTTACCTTCTGAGTATTCCTCGGGTCTAATCAGAATAGAACCGATTGTTATGACAGCACCAAATCCGATTTCTAACGGTGAAAAAATCAAAGACAACACATTGATTGGCAGTTCAATAAATAATTGTTTTAACCCTTTGAGAAATTCGCATTTCTTAGTAAAAGGAAAAATTAAAATGTTACCTAAACCTTTTAAAATAGTCTCAACAACAGAACCAACTCTTTCACACAATGTTAAAAGAGACGATGCTACAGCAACGAAAGGCCCGCTTAATCGAAGCAATCCGTTCTTCACCGAGCTACTATCTTTAAATTGTTTGTGTAGTCCACCGTACATATTTCCCTGTACGGGGAAGGAGATTGCAATAGAAAACGTACGTCAGACCCCCCCCTAACCATCAACGGCTAAAAGT
>JBCDHL010000020.1:0-11515 GCA_038750095.1 Chlamydiota bacterium | reverse complement strand
ATAATTATCTTACCGATCGCTCATGTCGTCTTGTCGATTGGAATGATATGCAGTCTGTATTGATTTCTTCCTTGCAATCCATCATGAAAACAGTTAATATATTGTGTTCTGACTGCTGTTGGGTTCTTTGTACTCCGACAACGGGATCTTTCACGCAAAAAAAACGAGAAAGAAAGTTTCTGGTGGAATTGCAGAAAGCTTTGGAAGCTTGCCATATACCCTTCAAAAATGAGTATGTGGAAGATAAAGAGATAAAAGAACCACGTGTCTCTTGCATGATTCCGGATGGATTAGGCAAGTACTGGAGTGGACCTTTTGTTAGTGTAAGATCTTTTGGAAACAAAGAAGATTCTCAGACAGTAGTTTGTTGTTCGTTATTTGGATCGTTCGAGCGGATGACCGCATCAATTCTTGAGCGTTTCAGAGGGAACCTGCCTTTATCGATTGCGCCTGAGCAGGTGCGCTTGGTTTCCATGCCAAGTCAAAGCGTGCACACTAAGATGGCTTTTGAACGTCTTAGTCATGAAGGATTTCGAGTTGGTGTGGATCGAGCAGATAGGCGATTAGCAGAAAAAGTACATTCTGCTGAGAAAGAAAAGGTCCCCTATATCGCCGTGATTGGTGAAGTGGAAGCAAAAAAAAATATGCTGACCTTGAGAAAAAACGAAAGAAATAACAAGCAACGTAACGTAACGATTAATGACCTCCTCGATGAGTTGCATCAGGAGAACAGTGAAATGAGCCCGTTCGCTTTTTAGAGCGAACTAAACGTGGAGATTGATTCGAATTGAGAGTCAACAAGCAAATACGAGTACCTAAAGTTAGGTTGATTGACGAAAATGGAAACCAGGTGGGTATCGTCTCTACCTCAGATGCTATGCGCAAAGCCGAAGCCGCAGAGCTTGACCTTGTAGAAGTCGTTCCAACTGCAAGTCCGCCTGTTTGTAAGATCTTGAACTACGGTAAGTACCGATATGATCAAACAAAACGGGAAAAAGAAAGTAAGAAGTCACAACACCAGGTAAAAGTTAAAGAAATTAAGGTTAAACCTAATATTAATGACCATGACCTATTTACTAAGATCAAGAATGCACGAAGCTTCCTTGCCAAAGGAAACAAAGTGAAAGTGACTTGTATGTTTAGGGGTAGGGAAATGGCACATCCCGAGATTGGTGAAAATCTAGTGAGACGTGTTGTTGAAGAACTAAGTGACGTTTCCACACTAGAAACACCATTGAAAAGGATGGGAAGGTTTTTACATGTCGTGTTGGCACCAGGAGCCAGAAAGAAAAAAGAGGCGCCTCAGAAGCCAGCACCTGAAAAAACCGAAAGCGAATAAGAGCAATAAGTGTACATCCTATAGTATTTTGTGGGAAGTACACAAATATTCATGTAAATTTGGCATCACTAGGGAGAATTCCAGTGCCTAAGATGAAAACAAAAAAGGCCGTAGCGGCCAGATTTAAACTGACGGGAACCGGTAAGCTTCGTAGGCTTCGTCCGGGAAGACGTCATATATTAACGAAAAAGACACCTAAACGTAAGCGTCAACTAAAGCGACCTGGCTTGGTAAGTGATGGTCAGTTGAAAATGTACAAACGCTTGATGGGAGTCTAAATGTACGAAAATAAACTAGATACCAGTGGAGGTAATCAGCCATGGTACGTGTAACCAATGCCGTAGCCTCACGTCGTAGAAAAAAGCGTCTACATAAACGAGCAAAAGGATTCTGGGGTGATAGAAAAAATCACCTACGCTTGACAAAAGAAACAGTTATGCGTGCGCTTGCGTTCAACTATACGCATCGTAAGCATAAGAAAAGAGACTTTCGTCGTTTGTGGATCACGCGTATTTCAGCAGCTTCTAAAGCTAATGGAATATCTTACAGCAAGTTTATCAATGGTTTGAAGAAAGCGCGATGTGAGCTCAATAGAAAGGTTTTAGCAGATCTAGCCATTCACGATCCAGCAGGTTTTGCTGAAGTCGCGAATACTGCGAAACAAGCTTTAGCCTAGAACAAAGTTTGGTGGAGTTCTTCGGAACTCTGCCTTTTTTCATATATTCGGTACAAGACGCAAATCAGCGTCATCATCAGTAATCATTTGACCAATACTTGGGGGCCTTAGTGATAGAGCAGATCGATAGCATCAGTGAGCAGTTCAAAGTTGATTTAGGCTTGGTACGTACGACATCAGATTTAGAGAGTATCAAGGTGAAGTACCTGGGTCGCAAGGGGCCAGTTCAAGACTTGATGAAAGGTCTGCGTGACGCAACTAAAGAAGAGCGACCCAAATTCGGGAAGATGATTAATGACCTTAAAACTGATCTAGAAAATAGTATTGAAACGTATGGTTCCCTCCTCGTAAAAAAGGAGGAAGATGCAAAACTGGTCGAAGAGAAAATCGATGTGACTCTTCCCGGAAGAAAAAGGTTTCCAGGTCGTAAACATATCATTACACAGGTCCTTGATGAGATGATTGATATCCTTGTCGGTATGGGATTTTCTGTAGAATATGGTCCCGATATTGATACGGATTACTACAACTTCGAAGCCTTAAATTTTGCGTCTGACCACCCAGCAAGAGATATGCAGGATACATTTTATTTATCCATGGATTATCTTCTTCGCACCCATACGAGTAATGTTCAGGTTAGGGTGATGGAAAAATCAACCCCTCCGATACGTGTCATAGCGCCAGGTAAGGCTTATCGTAATGAAAATATTTCAGCGCGTTCTCACGTCTTTTTCCATCAGTTAGAAGGATTTTATGTTGATAAAGATGTAACATTTTCAGATTTAATATCGACGTTGGATGAATTTGTTAAAAAGTTTTTCAAATCTGATGTGAATACTAGATTTAGACCAAGTTACTTTCCCTTTGTTGAGCCGGGATTGGAGGTCGATGTTTGGTGTCTCAAATGTGGCGGAAAGGGATGTCCTATCTGTAAGCATACTGGATGGTTAGAGGTTTTAGGGGCTGGAATGATTCACCCAGAAGTTCTAAAAAACGGGGGAATTGATCCCGAAGAATATACAGGTTACGCATGGGGAATGGGACTCGAACGATTAATCATGCTCAAGTATGGTATTGATGATATTCGTCGTTTTACAGAGAATGATGTGCGTTTTCTCGACCAATTTCCTTCTACGTAAGGTACGCTTGTATGGCTGCTCAACGATTGAATGCGTGGACAGTAACAGACGTAGACTCTGGTCAAAGAGTGCAACGATTTTTAGTCGATCAACTCGATGGACGTTACTCAGGAAAGGAAATAAAGAAAGCTATAGAACGTAACGCTCTTGCAATTAACGGGGTGCAAGAACGTCATGCTAGCAGAAGGTTGGTTATTAACGATCATGTTGTGTTTGACCTTTCCATTTTGTCCCTTGAAAAGCCTGAAAAAACGATCTCTTATGATACAAACCGTATTCTTTATGAAGACACATCACTACTCATATACAATAAACCGCCAGGTATCACTTCCGTGACTGGAGGGTTGTTGAGTGTTCTTCAAAACTATGATCCCTCTTTGAAAAATGTTCACCGTCTTGACAAAGATACAACTGGTGCTATTATTTTCCCAAAGACCGAAGATGCCAAACGACTGCTTGTCGAACATTTTCGCGATAAATCTCTACAAAAAAACTATTTGACGATTGTTGATGGTGTGATTACCGAAGATGAGGGAACTATCGATCGTCCTATTGGTAAGCTTTTCGAAAAAGATGGCCATACTTTGTGGGGGATAAAACCATTCAAAAAGGGGGGGCTCGATGCAATCACTGAATGGAAAGTCCTAGGACGTGGGGAGAGTGCGACACTCGTTGAATGCTCATTAATTACCGGTCGAACCCATCAGATCAGAATTCATTTAAGTGATATGGGATTTCCCATTATCGGAGATATTCGCTATGGGACATCATTCAAGGGAGGATTCCAACCTACTCATCAGCTCCTTCACGCTTGGAAGTTATCTTTTATTCATCCAATCTCTGGAAAGTCTATTCAAGTAGAGGCATCTCTACCCAAAGAGTTTCGAAAAGCTATTGATGAACTGATTCAGAAGGGAGGAGTGTCGTGAAGGTGCTTATCATCAAAACCTCATCGTTAGGGGATATCATTCACACTTTTCCAGTTGTAGATTTTATCAGACATCATTTTCCAGAATCACAGCTGGACTGGATTGTTGAAAAGCCCTATTCAGCCCTTTTGCTGAGCCACCCCGAAATAAACAAAGTCATTGAAGTCGATACTAAGAAATGGAAAAATTCGTTCTTTTCTACACAAACTTGGAAAAGTGTGACAATGGCTAGACAGACTATACAGCAACAACATTATGATATTGCATTCGATCTACAAGGCAATATCAAGTCAGGGGTTATCCTTTCATGCGTTTCTGCCAATAGAAAAGTCGGTTTTGATCGAAAAAGCGTTCCAGAGTGGCCTAACACATTTTTTACAAGCGAAAAGTTTAATCCTCCAATTGGAAATAATATTCGTGAGGATTATCTCAGTATCGTTAAAGAAGCATTCAATGTCGATGCTCATTATAATCCTTCAACCGTGAGTCTGAAGGTCTCTTCTGATGCGAAAGAGTGGGTTGATGATTTGTTTGTTCTACCCAAAACAAACATCCTTCTTTGTCCTGGCAGTCGGTGGAAAAATAAGCGTTTGCCTCAAGCAACTCTAAAAGAGTACATGAACCTAATGCATAGAGAAAACTCTGATGTCTATTTCTTACTTTCCTGGGGTTCTGAAGAAGAGTTGGATACTTGTAAGGTATTACAACAGAAGTTCGACAACATTTCTGTTGTACTACCAAAATTAGAGCTGCCTGTTTTACACTATCTTATGAGTCGCGTTCAGCTCGTCTTTGCAATGGACTCGCTTCCCTTGCACCTTGCAGGAATAACAAAAACCCCGACACTTGCTGTTTTTGGACCTTCAAGTGCAAAGAAATATGCACCCATTGGAGAGCAACATAAAAGCGTTAAGGGACAATGTCCCTACGGTCAATCGTTTGAAAAGCGATGTCCGATCTTACGTACTTGCCCCACAGGTGCGTGCATCCAATCCATCAGCGCTGAAGAGTTAGTTGATTGTTAATAAACGTTGAGTGGTTATCTGCAAATAATACAATCAGGAGATTGTACAGGTACGACCATACGTGATGTAAACCTTAATTGTATCACGATTTAGAAAAGGTCTATACTGAATGAAATTGGAAATTGCGCTTGATAGTCAGAGATTTTTACTTCTGACGAAGTGTGGAGATCGCAGGTAACTTAGACAAGTTACCAAGATCGAATACAAAGTCAGAGGCAAAAAGAATGACTATCAAGCGTAATTTCCAATTTCATTCAGTATATATTCATTGTACTTTATAAATTGACTCTTCCTTTCATAATCCCCCAAATGATATCTCAATTTTGTTAATATTTTAGCAGCTATCCTAGAGGATTTTTTAGAGATAAATTCAAGACAATCCACGTCATTAAATATATCGATTGCTGTGGAATATCCTAACATGTGTATTTATTCTAGTGAATTTCATATCAACATATTAATAAGTAGAGCGGTCCCCAGAAAGGCGAAGGTTTAAATTATAGGCTGCACTGATGAGTCCTAGATGGGTAAAAGCTTGAGGAAAGTTGCCGAGCTGTCGTCCATCAGGACCGAGCTCCTCTGCATACAGACCTAGATGGTTGGCATAACCGAGCATTTTCTCGAACATGAACCTAGCCTTTTTTATGTCCCAAGAGCGTGATAGACATTCGACATACCAAAATGTACACATGTTGAACGTTCCTTCTTCGCCTCTAAGACCGTCAGAAGCAGCCTCATCTGTCTTATAGCGGTAGACCAGAGAGTCATCAACGAGTTCGTGGCCAATGGCCTTTAATGTTGACATCCAACGGGGATCGGTGGGACCGACAAATTTTACAAGAGGCATTAATAAACATGCAGCATCGAGAGTATTGGCGCCTTTATATTGGATGAATGCCTGTTTTTGGGGATTCCAAAAATTCTCCACAATGTCGTGGTGGATTTCATCGCGAGTCCGTATCCAATCCATTAGCGGTGCTGGAAAAGAGCGCTTCATAGCAAGGCGAACACCACGATCTAAGGCGACCCAGCACATGAGGCGTGAGTAAAGAAACTCTTGCTGGCCCCCTCTGACTTCCCAAATCCCTTCATCCTTCCGATACCAGTTGTCACAAACCCAATTAATCAACCTTTTTAGGTTGTGCCATAAGTCAATCGATATAGGGGCACCGTATTTGTTGTACAGGTAGACAGAATCCATTAACTCGCCATAGATGTCGAGTTGTAACTGATTATATGCTCCGTTACCAATACGGACAGGGCGCGAGTTTTTGTGCCCTTCGAGGTGTAAAAGGCTTTCCTCTTCGAGGTTTTTACGACCGTTTAAACCATACATGATTTGCAGGGAGCCATCGGGATTTAAATCACTACAGCGGTCTTCGATCCACTTCATAAATGCTCCAGCCTCGTCAGTATAGCCTAAGCGTATTAATCCATAGAGAGTAAATGATGCATCACGTATCCATGTGAACCTATAATCCCAGTTACGCTCTCCACCAATATGTTCTGGGAGACCAAATGTTGGCGCAGCAACGATTGAACCATATTTCTGTGAGGTCAGTAACTTCAAAGTTAAAGCAGCTCTATGTACCGTCTCCAACCAGCGCCCTCTGTAGTTTGAGCGGTTAACCCAATTCACCCAATAGTTCATCGTACTTTTAAAGTGATCGGTGATGTAGCGCTGACTGATTGTTGAAGGGTTGTCTTGACCAGGAATAGCCTCCTCAAGAACAAATGCTGCAGTTTCTCCGGCATGCAGAGTAAATTCTGCATGGACAGCCCCCTCTTTGATTTCAAAAGGAACTTCTGTTCGCAATCGAATGGAGGTGATATGAGGTTCATCTGGATCGAAAATGACGCACCCATCTCCAAGTCTTACTTTGTGTGAGCAACGTGCGTAGTCAAAGCTTGGGTCGCATTCCATACGAAAGCAAATTTCCCCTCTAACCGCTTTAACACGACGAACCAAACGATGTTGTGGGGTCTTCTCGTCTACAACCATATAGTCCGAAATTTCAGCAACCCCTGTTACACATAAGAATCTTGTTAGCAATATGTTGGAGTCTGGTAGGTAGAGCTGTTTATTATTGGCTTCTTTAAGTTTTGGCGTAATCTTAAAATGACCACCTTTTTTATGATCTACCATGCGACAAAAGATTGAAGGAGAGTCGAAATCAGGAAAACACATGAAATCAATGGAGCCATTAATTCCCACTAGGGCCACAGTATTCATGTCACCAATCATTCCGTAATTTCCAATATCTTGATAATCAGACATCAGCGATCCTCAAATTCAATTGTGTATATACCCAATGCTTCAACTTTTTGGGTATACTAATCGGTATATAAAATTCTAACTTTATACACTACTTCCCTAGAGCAGTCCTTAAATTCTTCTATAGCTTACGTGGAGATAATTAGCAAACTATCGGGCCTGGCAAAGTTGGTTGAGGTCGACATATTGATCAACGAGATGAATGGCTTTTTGAATCTTTTCTGTGTCTTCAAGGCGGATTTTTGCGATGAAAGTCGTGATTTTTTTCATCGCATCATAACTGCTCATTGGTGCGTAAAGGATGGGAATATCAACATGGCGCATTTGATCTTCAATTGATTTACTTGGAGAGTGCCTTCCTGTTAAGATCATTCCTCCGCCGTAATCTACTCCTTCATTGTTAGTGGTGTGTAGATG
This sequence comes from Chlamydiota bacterium, assembly GCA_038750095.1. Lineage (GTDB taxonomy): Bacteria > Chlamydiota > Chlamydiia > Chlamydiales > Criblamydiaceae > JAJFMC01. The sequence goes on along the minus strand of JBCDHL010000020.1, from coordinate 3,715 downwards.
CTTCTCCAGGGTGGCCATAATGATATCTTCACGACTGGCTGGGGTGATAATCAGTTGATTCGGTTCAAACTCACGTTTGTATGCTTTAACAGAGCCAGCGAAGAGACGAAAATTATCAAAGTGCCTTAGGCGATGCTGCTGTCCTGAGAATAAAGTTGTTTGGAAAAGACCCTCGAAATCCTTGACTGTAGGCATGCTAAGAAAAGGGTCAAAAGGGATACATCCGATGAGGGGAACACCCCACTTATCCAGGGCTTTAGGGAAATAGTTGAGGATCATCTCTCGCTTTTCATCTAGGACTCTGTTCAGGATCACACCACGAACAGGGACGTTGTATTCTTTACACATCGCGATATTTATTGCTAGTTCGTCAAAAGCAGAGCCAAGGCCACCTGATGCGATAATTACTGTCTCAAGTCCCAGATTGGAAGCAACTCTCGCGTTAGATAAATCAAGGATGGATCCGACACCTACATGCCCCGTACCTTCAACAACAGTATAGTCGTTCAATGAGGCAATCGATTTGTATGAAGTGATAATATCGTTAAGCATCTCTTCAGATGATATGTTCTCATCAAAGTAGCGACGGGTAAATCCTGCAGGGATAATCACTGGGCTCATGGGATGCCAGTCACCTTCCATTTCAAAATGGTTTTTGAAGAGGTAGGTGTCTTTATCAACAACAATGTCGTTGTCAATTTTTACGTGTTGTTGACCAACAGGCTTGATGAACCCAATTTGTGAGTAGCGTTTTTTTAATGCGGCAATTAGACCTAGGCAGATCGTGGTTTTTCCAACATGTTGTCCGGTTGCAGCTATAAAGATAGATTTTTTGCTCATTTGATCGATGCCCATATTTCAAATTTTGAAACGGATTGCGTATACACTAAAAAAGACCTTATTAAACCATGCCAAAATTTGGAATTTTGGTAAAATTCTTTATCTTTATCGCGACATGCAATATGATCGAGTGACATCGGAATAAAAATTTAGGAGCCGAACATGATCGAAGAGCAAACATTGCAGCAACTAGAAGTTATTATGAAAAGAATTTTTACTCTACCTGTTACCCGTACAACGTTTAGGGAGATACAAAGTGCTTTCATGGGCATCGCTCAGGGCGATAAGGAATTATTCACCGACATGGTTGAGTCTCTTCTTGCTGGACAGGTAAAGCCTACTCTAAAAGATAAAATTGATGTAGATGGTTACCAAGAGATTATTGATGAATATTGCATTCAGACACGTGTCTCTAAGGAGGTCCATGATAGGGGGCAATTTATCAGCTTTATCACCTCTGATGTGCTTAATCAGTCCAACGGAATAGTTTTATCAAACTGCTTAAAAACAATGGAAGGTGAAGAACTTCGCTTCGCAACGGATATAGAAAGCTCGATGCAGCTGATTGCACATTTTATCGGCAGACTACATGAAGCCAAAAATGTGGAAGGCTCTGAGAAAGATTTTGGTCGCCTAGAAGGAACACTTGAAAACCTTCGTAAAGGCTTAGATCAGCTTTAAATGTAAAGGGGGAAAAGTGGGTAATCTTGTAGAAAAGCTTCCTCAAGGGGGAATGTGGATTCCTTCGCAAGATCCAAACTCCACTTGGTTACTCATTGCCCTGCATGGAAGCCGTGGTTCATCAAAAGATTTTATCGGTCTAGATGAGGTCCTAAATATACCTGAAATGAACTATCTTTATGTTAATGCCCCTATTCCCTATTACAGCTCTTACATGTGGTATGATAACACTCCATCTCGTCATGCCGCTTATGGAAAACTCGAGAGCATTCTCATAAGCTGTGAGCAAGCGGGATTTTCTCCTGAACGGACTTTTTTGTTAGGGTTCTCTCAAGGCGCCGCTTTGACATTCGAATTTGGGGTACGCCATCGGGACCTTTTAGCTGGTTATATCGCTATCAGCGGTCGTGTAGAAGAGCTATCCAGTTTGTCAAATGAGGGAAATCCAGACGTCATCCGCAGAGGTCGGTGGTTTGTTAGTCATGGAACTGAAGACTATAACTTATCAATAGATATTATTCGCCAACAGGTGGAGCAGATGTCCGAGATGGGATTCCATATTGAATTTCATGAGTACCAAAAAATTCACGAGATGGAAGCCAAGCATGAACTACGCGATATTAGTCTATGGATCCAAGAACAAATGGTTTAGACCTCAACTTTATGGTTCTCAGAAACTTTTTGGATGCCGAAAAGTCCGATGATAAAAAATAGGATGATTACTGTCATTCCAACACGTTGACTATCAAAAATCTTGGTTAATAGAGCCACCAACCACGGGCCCATGAAATTCGTAGCTTTTCCAGAAAAAGCGAATAATCCAAACATTTCGGTGATTTTTTTCTCCGGGACCATTCTCACAAGGAGACTCCGGCTAGCAGCCTGTACAGGGCCAACGAATGTTCCGAGGATGGAGGCGAGAATCCAAAAAGCTAGCTTAGACTTGATGAGCAAAATAAAGGTTCCTGCTATAGATAAACACAAAAGAGATACTGTAATGGTTAATTTTGCTCCAAACCAATCGTCAATCCATGCAAACAACATCGCCCCAAAGCCAGCTGTAATGTTGAGGACGATACCTAATAGAATTACTTCAGACATATTCATGTTGAAAGTACCTGCTGCGTAGATACCACCGAATGCAAAAAGGGTGTTGAGCCCATCGATATAAAAAATTCGCGAAGCGAAAAAAAACAACAAGCTCCGATTTTTAGGAAGTTTTTTTAGAGTCTTCCATAGCGTTGTGATCCCCAGTTTTATCGCCTCCTTGGTGGGATGTTTTTGGTGAGGTGTATCATGAACAAACATAAATAGGGGCCGTGAGAAAATATAAACCCAAAGCGCAGTAAAAGGTCCACATATACGGATGTTTGCACTAGAATCTGTTGAGAGTCCGAAAAAATTGCCTTGTACAAAAGCGAATAAACAGATGATTAAGCTCAGTAACCCCCCAATGTAACCAAGTCCCCATGACCAACCAGATACTCTCCCAATATGACTAGGTGGGGCAATGCTTGGTAATAAGGAGTTATAAAAGGCAATGCCAATTTCAAAAGCGATGACACTGAGAATGACAGCAGTGAGCGTGTGCCATGCATAGTCGACATTAGGATAGGCAAACCATAGCAGACCTGTAGCTATTATCCCGAGGTATGTACAAATACTTATCCACAGTTTTCTCTTACCTCCGTAATCAGCGATGGCACCAAAAACAGGGGCTCCTAAAGCTACCAAAAGTGCGGAAAAAGCGATGGCATTACCCCACCAATAGGTGCCAGTAATGTGATCGGGTGCTACAGCCTTAACGAAATAGGCAGGGAAAATATAAGTGATTACGATAGTAAAAAAAGAAGAGTTTGCCCAGTCGTATAGGCCCCATGAGAGGATCGTTTTGTATGAAGGTTCTTTCATAGGCTCCGTTTGTGTTAAAACTGTGAAAATATAAAAAAAACATTTAAATGGATAGAAAGAATTATAGTCTTGCGGTTCAAAAAAACTTAATTCTAGTGTGAAAGGTACGCGTTTATGTGATGAACCTACTTTTCGGTCTCGGATAGGATCACCAATGGTCTAATTTCAAGCTACTAACTGTTACCCAAAAATCCACTTTTTGACCCATGTCCAAAATTTGTAACACGATCGGTATATATATCGAGTCAACTTCAAGAATCGGTTTTTGAAGCTAATTCGGTTT
>JBCDHL010000019.1:0-11673 GCA_038750095.1 Chlamydiota bacterium | reverse complement strand
CGGAGAAATGGTATTACGACCCTATCAAACACTTGCTTAGAGAAACCGATAGTCAGACAGTTGTGGTGGGAACGATCGCTGCCTTTCGCCAACAGCAAGGCTGCGCCATGAAGGCAACTTATTGAGTCTAATCTTAAGTCGTTTTGCCCTTCGATATGAAAAATTGTCCATTACAGAGGCTTTTTTTGCTTTTTGTTATAATTTTACTGTATCTTTTTTTATTTTTATTGGTCTTTTATAAAGAAATAATGAAATTTTGATAACCAAATTATTGCCAATGATGAAAAACTAAAATAATTAATACAAACTTACAACGACAATAATAAGAAGGGTGACAATCGGGATCCTTGAGCAAGATTTGAGAAATTATAAAGCAATTCGGACTCATCTAAATAATGAGTATGGAACAGGTTTTGGGCAATCTGGGGGACAATAAAACTGTCCTAATTCTGATCAGCTAAACAAGCAGAAACTTTACCACGAAAAGTATTGTAATTAACCAGTTGATCCAATGAATCTTGTCAATATTTCCCGTTAGGAACTTGGTACCGACATAAGTGATCATACCTAAACCCAGCCCACCTGGGATATTAAAAGTGAGGGGAATCGTGATCATTGTCACAAAAGCAGGTACATATTCTGTGATGTCATTCCAGTCAACGTGACGAAAACCTCTGGCCATCAATGCTCCAATAACAATCAACACTGGCGAAATGGCAAACAGTGGAATGGAAGAGACAAAAGGGGCTAAAAAGAGGCAGGATAGAAATAGCAGGGAAATAAAGACAGAGGTTAGCCCCGTCTTACCACCTGCTGCAATCCCAGCACCTGACTCTAAGTAGTTAGAAGTCGGTGAAGTTCCTAAAATAGCTCCCATTGCTGTTCCGGTTGCATCACAAAATAACGCTTTTTTCAAACAGGGAAATTTCTTGCTTTGATCTAGAACACCAAGCTGTTCTGTTAAGGACAGCAACGTACCTGTCGCGTCGAAGATAATAATAAACACAAATGATAGGGTCGCATAGAAAAACTTGACAGTCCAAAATTCAGAGAAATCTAATTGGAATAGGGTATGGCTAATAGTAGGCGGTAAAGATGCAAAACCTCTCCAGGGGGTCATCCCAAAGGCGAAGCCGAAAGACCACAGCAGAAGTACCGTTGCAATGATTGCGGGTTGTACTCCAAAATACATCAATGAGGTGATAAGCAGAATGCCGATGATCGCCAACATCGCTTCTGGAGAGTCCATATAACCGATTGTTACTAATGTTGTATCATGCGTTACTATAAGGTTGACATCGCGAAGTCCTATGAAGGAGAGCATGATTCCAATGCCGGCAATTGTTCCTACTCTTATCCCCTTGGGGAGTTTTTCCATGATGAGTTGCCTTATTCCTAACACATTAAGGGTGATGAGAATGACACTTGCAGTCGAACAAGCAGCCAGGGCCGCTTGCCAAGTCAGTCCTGTTGTTGTAACGATGCTGAATGCGAAATACCCGTTTATTCCCATACCAGAAGCTAAGGCAATGGGGTATCGTGCTAATAACCCCATGACCAGGGTCGTAAATGCTGCTGTCAATATCGTGGCAGTCATCACCGAGCCGAAGTCCATTCCCGTTTTACTCAAGATCCGGGGATTAACAATGATGATATATGTCATTGTCGACCAGGTTGAAAGCGCTGCAATAAGCTCTGTTTGTATTGATGTGTTATGCTTGTCTAGTTCAAAGTAGCGGTTGATTGCTTGCAGCATCAGACTGCCTCATCTTTGGGAGGAGATTGAAAGCTGATCGATAGGTATAGATCTTTTTTGCAACCGAACTTTTCTTCTAAAAGTTGGACTAGATCATCATAGATTTTTTCTGCTAGAGGTTCTTGTTCTTGATTCGGTCTATAGGGAAGGTCGGTGGAGATCAGGATCCTGCGTCTGCGGATTATTAACTGATGGGGGAGTTCCTCATTGGGGGAGAGCTCACTGAGATATTGTGTGAGATAGCCGTCAAGAACCTTTCGGTCAACACCAATCGAATAGGCGCCCTTTTTCACATAAAAAGTGCGTTTCGAAGTGTTGATGATGATGTAGCTAAGCGCTGCAACACCAATAACGACCATTAATAATCCGATGAGTGAGATGAGGAGTGTATTTTCGATCAGAAATCGAAGTATGGCCGTGTGAACCTCGGGTAGCCAAGGCATGCTCATGCAGACAATCCCTGTCAAAACAAAAAGGATAGCAACAATAAAGCTGCTAGTGAAGTAGAATATGTTACTCATCGATACAGTTAGAACTCCTCGGAATACTCCTCTTCGATCGTTGATTCAGGAATGATAGGTGAAGATGAAGCCTTACGGAGAGCGGCCGCGAGCTTTTCTTGCGCCTCTGGTGTAATCACATTTTTGAAGACGACATGAACCGAAGAAACGTGTAGTCCTGTAAATTGTGTGATCTCTTCAGCTATTTTTGTTTGGATCTCTTCAGCTTTCTCGGGGATTGTTTCGCCGTAGCAAATGTTGACTTCTATCTTGATGTCTACTGATTGTGAGTTGCTGTTTTGGTCGGCGTAGATTCCTTTAACCGTTTCGGATGCTCCAAGGTTGAAGATACTGTCGATCAAGTTACCTTCAATCAGACTGATTCCCTTGATTTTTGCTAAGCACTGAAGAACAATACCTTGAAACACTCGATTCTCGATATCTCTGACGTAAAGAGTCTCCGGTAATTCGACCTCTTTCGTTTCCAGTCTAAGTTTTGTGTTGGCCATAATGATTTAGCTCCCTTTAAGGATCTCAATAATACTCATTTTATTCTGTTTCCGATTTTTTGACCATGAACGATTTTTTTAGAGGATGAAGACTTGAATATTTTGGATGTTAGAGACTAATATAGAGATTTAAAACTAATGAGGTATTCTTCTGCCATGAAACTTCTATTAACTTTACTAATTGTCCTTACCATCAGCTACCTCACTTCCAATTTTGCGGCAAAAAGAGGGCGCGATAGGGCAGGGTGGTTCATCTTAGGCTTTTTTTTTGGAATATTCGCCATGGCTGCAGTGCTGATCTTGCCACCTTTGAATAAAAAAGACGAAGAAGAGCAGCCTCAAGTTAAATCAAGCGACTTGATACCTCCGCACCCTTTAGAACCCATTGACAAGTTTGCTGACCATCAGTGGCATTTTATTGACGTGAATGGAAAACAAAAAGGGCCTGTTGATATTGTCGATGTTCAAATAGCTTGGGATGATGGTTTATTGAGGAACGATTGCTTCGTATGGCACGAGGGTATGGGAGATTGGAGAAAAATTGTTGAGATCATTGGACTAGAGGCTCGACTACGAACTGCCAGTATCGAGGATTAGACTTCTTTCGATGAACTTCAATGGCTGCACCTATAATTTCACTGGTTAGAGTATCATTCGGACTTTTCTCTGGTGTCTCGCCATGCTCCGGGGTAAAAAAAATCATTGGATTAATTTGAGTTTAAAAGAAAGATTGTGTTCTATGAAATCTTTTAAGTATATCTCTATTATCAAATTCATGAATCAAAAGGAAGGCGAGCAGGAAGAGGTACGAGATTGGAGTTTGGACTGAAGTCTAATGAAGATTTGGATATATACCGATCGTGTTTCAAAATTCCAAATTTTGAATCACGATCGGTATAAATAAACAGAAAACGAAAGAGACCTACTAAAGAATATAAAATTGCTTTGTAGGTCTCTTTCGTTATTTGCGTCCCTATAAAAAGGAGAAGTATGCTTACTGACTACCAGCTTGCTTTTGTGACGCCTGGTATCTCACCGTTAGAAGCCATCTCTCTAAAGCAGATACGTGATAGCTTAAACTTACGATAGAATCCGCGCGGGCGGCCAGAGAGTTGGCAGCGGTTACGCAGACGTACAGGGGAAGAATTAGGAGAAAGTTTAGTGAGCGCATGACGTGCGTCTTCTCTCTCTTCTTCACTTAGGTTGATGTCAATAATTTTCTTTTTAAGCTCTTGGCGCTTTTCCCACTTGAGCTTCACGAGTTTTTCTCGTTTTTTCTGTTTTGCAATAGCAGACTTTTTTGCCATTTAAAGAATTCCTATTTTTTCAGGGCAGGGCCTTTTTGGCGCTGCTTGCGGTTTGGATCTTTTTTATTGATAACGTATAGACGACCACGACGGCGTACAATCTGGTCACCTTTCGACTTATCAGCCTTAATAGATGCTCGCGATTTCATTGTCTTCCTTATACAATTGGTTCGATTAAAGCGTTATTTATACTCGATTTGCTCTTTTCCTTCAATCTCTTTTTTCATGCCCTGTTTTTAGCAAATAGCCTTGCAATTTTAAGCTACATCGTGTATTGTTGACTCTTTCAAAACAAAATATGATGAAAAGGAATTGAGTCGTGAAACGTACATACCAACCTAGTAAGATCCGCCGCGCCAGAACTCATGGTTTCAGAGCTAGAATGAAGACAGCTAGCGGTAGGAAGATCATCAATAATCGTCGCCGTGAAGGTCGTAAACAATTGACAAGAGTCTAAGTATTTAACCCTATAACCACATAGAGTTAAGCTTTTGACTCAGCCCATCACTTATCGTTTTCCTAAGTCGATTCGCCTCCTCCAGAGAAAGCAATTTCGTAAACTGGGTAATGGGTGCGATCGGCGATTGGGAAAGCTTATCGTTATTAACTTAAAGAAAAATTTTTTATTACATACCCGGTTAGGGATCACCGTCACTAAAAAATATGGCAAGGCGCATGATCGTAACCGTTTTAAGCGAACTGCTCGCGAGGCATTTCGCCTTTGTCGTCATCGGTTGATTGAGGGGTACGATATCGTTATCCGTCCCCGATCTAAAACTTGCGGTGCCTCGACACCGGAGATTATCGAAGAACTTGTCCAGCTAATCGGAGAAAAGCGTGACTGTCCAGGAAAGCTACCCCGAATTGAAAGGTCTTAATCCAAACCAGAGAAAAGCAGCGGAAACAACAGAAGGGCGGGTATTGATTCTTGCTGGTGCTGGTAGTGGCAAAACGCGTGTCCTCACTGTTAGAATGGCACATTTGGTCAAGAATCTAGGTGTCTCTCCCTCTTCTATCCTGGGTCTTACCTTTACAAATAAAGCTGCAGCTGAGATGCGCCAACGCATTGCTGGGATGGTTGATCGTAAAAGTGCCAAGGCAATCACCCTCTGTACGTTTCATAGTTTTTGTATGAAAGTGTTACGTCAGGATATCGGACACCTCGGTTATACCAAGTCTTTCACTTTGCTCGACGAGCAGGATGTGAAAAGGATGGTGACCTTGATTGCGCGTGATATTATGGGGACGGAAGGAGAGCTTCCTTCGCTTGCAGCGACGATGGCGGCAATCAGTAATGCTCGCAACAAAGGAATCAAAGCTGAAGAGATAGATAACACAGGATCTGAGTGGCATGATGACTTTACCTGCCAGGTTTATAAACGTCTATTGCAAAGTATGCGTGCATATAATGCTCTCGATTTCGATGGTCTTCTCTGGGCAACAGTTGAGCTGTTTGAGCAGTTTCCACAAGTCCTAGAAAAGTATCAAGAGCAATACCGGTACGTGATGATCGATGAGTATCAAGATACGAATCCCGTTCAATATCGAATGGCAGCTCTTCTGACTAAAAAATATGGAAACCTTTGCGTTGTTGGCGACGATGATCAGTCGATTTATGGGTGGCGCGGCGCTGAAGTGAAAAACATTTTGAATTTTGAAAATGCCACTGTTGTTAAACTCGAGCAAAACTACCGTTCGACGAATGTGATTCTTCGCGCTGCAAATGCTGTGATCAGCAATAACGAGGAGCGTCATGATAAGGAGTTGTGGAGCGAGCACGGTGATGGGCAACTGATCGAGGTTTTCGTTACCCCTACCGAATTAGAGGAAGCTCAAGCTGTAGCTTGTCGCATTGCCAAGATGAAAGAAAAGCATGCCTTGAAATGGAAAGATATTGCTATTCTCTATCGATCTAATGCTCTGTCGAGGCAAATGGAACTAGCCTTAATGAAGCATAATTGGAACAACCATGGGCGCTGGGTACAAGGAATTCCTTACGAAGTGTTTGGAGGGACCTCCTTTTACGAACGTCGCGAGGTAAAAGATCTCATGGCCTATCTTCGTATTATCGTTAATTCTAAAGATCAGGAAGCTATTCTTCGCGTCATTAATCAACCAAGGCGGGGAATAGGTGAGGGGGCACTCGATAAAATTACGAAATATAACAGAGAGCTGAGCGTTCCTTTGTGGGATGTGTTAGTTAAGTTGGTAAATCCCGGATTTGGCGATGATCTACCGATACGTGACCAAATAAGTGCTCGTGCGATGGTAGGTATCGATCAATTCGTCAAAGTGATTGAAAACGCAAAAGAAAAATTTGTATCCCTGCATTTAAGCGAGGCGATGCAGTGGCTAGTTGATACTATCAACTATCAAAAGGCGATTGATGAAGAGGTGAAAAGCACCCAAATGCGCCAGTTCAAGTGGGAAAATGTCGAAGAATTTATTAACGCCATATCGGATTATGAGCAAAATAGTGAGTGTGATGAAGGAGAGAAACCCTCAATTCAAGGGTTCGTTACAGATATGCCAATCTCAAATGACTGGGACAAAAAAAATAATGAGGGGAAAGGAGTTGACCGGGTCAACCTTCTCACTTTTCATAGCTCTAAAGGACTTGAGTTTCCTGCCTGCTTTCTGGTAGGCGTTGAAGACCATATCATTCCTCATGAAAAAAGCATGCAAGATACAGGCATTGAGGAAGAGAGGCGACTCATGTATGTAGCGATGACGCGATCTATGCGATTTTTAACGATTAGTATGGCGCGATATCGTAAAAGAATGGGGGAAACACTTAAAAGTATGCCTTCCCGTTTTTTGAGTGAAATTCCTTCCGAGTACCTGCGGCCAACCAAATGGGACGACGTTGACTAACGCTTTCCTTTGATACCATCAATAGCCATGGCGATATCTTTTTTGGTTTCGTTGGGGGCGCAGTCGAATGCACATTCTGCATACTTTAACGCTTTTTCTCGATCATTCACATCTCGATAGACCTGTGAAATGATCATATTGATGCGCCATAGATTTTGCAGATCCTGATCCCCGAACCTTTCAATGTATTGAACAAGTGGGCTGACCGCTTTGTCAGGCGTTGCTCGACCAAGATTCATTTCATCAGCATAAGCATCGAAATCGATACATGCCACTTGATAATGGGAGAGGTAACGATTTGTTGGGTCGGTGGAGAGAATTTCTTCACGAATTACTTGAGATTCAACCTCGTGGAAGCGTCCTTCGTTGGCAAGTTGACGATAGCGTTCGACGAGAAAAAAGTGCTGGCGCTCTGATTTCATTCCTGCGAGCACAATTCTCACTTCATCGTCATTGAGATGGAATTCCTGTGCTTTATGGTAGAGGTTTTTCAGTTCAGTACCTGAGAGGTTTTTGATCTGCTTCAACTTCCTTGAGTAGCTAACATAGTCGTTTGCGATGTTAAGAAGATGCTCGGCGTACTCTTTTCCTCCGCCTTCGCGGTAGCCAGTGACCCCAATCTCTTTTTGGTCTGGAGTGAGGATAAGGATTGTGGGGAAGCTTTTGATGTCAAAGTGTTGTTGTAACTCTCTGTTTTGGTGGATCATTTCGTCCGGTTGTTTTGTTTTCATCGGATAGTCAAGTTTGACGAAGATGAACTTGTCAGCCGCAGTATCGGCAAATTCGGGTGTCTCTAAAGCTTCTTTAGAGAGTTTATTGCACCATGTGCACCAGTCAGATCCCGTAAAGAAAAGAGCTATTGGCTTGTTTTGTTCTTTTGCTTGACTGGAGGCTACTTCAAAATTAGTTATCCATTCGATGCTATTAGCGTTTAAAGGTGATGATGTGCTATTCATGACGATTAAACTAAGGAAAAATAGTAGAAGTTTCTTCATGACAAAGCCTCTGGCGGTATGGGGATTTTTCTTGCGTATCACAATTACTTACAATATACTTGCTAGTCTTATTAGTTCTAACCGATTAAAAATATTCTATGCAATCTTTTCCGAAAACAATTGTATTACGTCACCGTAAAGAAAATTTGAAGAAGTGTAGCTTAAGTGGGCTAGAAGAACGCGATGACTTTGTTTTCTATACCTATCCACGTGACAAAGTCCAAGGGATTAATGGGTATATTCTGTTAGACATGAATGCGGAACCCTTGAGTGAAGCAGATGCTAACTGTGGATTATTTATCTTAGATGGCACATGGCGTTATGCGGAGAAAATGTATGAGAACACTCCTGGGCTCAATAAACTAATTAGGAGGAGTATCCCCCAGCATTTTATCACTGCATACCCCAGAAAACAGGAGGACTGTCCTGAACCATCAAGAGGGCTCGCCTCGGTCGAGGCAATCTACATCGCCTATCATCTCATGGAACGGGATAAAACTGGCTTACTCGATCATTATCACTGGAAAGATCGATTTCTTGAAATGAATGATTGGAACTGAAAGGACTTGACAGATATCAGCACAGGAGTTTAATCGTGAGATTATGGCGGTGTTGTTTTGAGTTTATCAGACGTTTTTCAGAAATTGTTTGAATCCTTCGATTTTCTCGAAGATTTCCTTTGGGGATATTTTGGCGTGCCCATCATTGTCGTTCTCGGACTTTATCTGACGTGGTTGAGTGGATTTGCTCAAATTCGTCTTTTTCCACACGTTATCTCTCGTTTTTTCCGCTATATCAATTATAAAGAAGCTGGGCATCAAGGGATTCATCCTTTAAAAGCATTTTTTGCTTCTGTCGGTGGCTGTATAGGAATTGGAAACATCGTTGGTGTCTGTACAGCGGTTCAGGTGGGAGGGCCGGGTGCTCTTTTTTGGATATGGGTAACTGCTACTTTGGGAATGATGTTGAAGTACTCAGAGGTTTATCTTGGTCTGCGCTTTAGAGTCGATCATGGTGAAGAGGGATATCGGGGAGGACCGATGTATTACCTGAAGCATGCCTATCGGTCACCATTTTTTCCTCTGCTCTCTGCTGTTTTGCTTTGTATTTATGGAGTAGAAATCTATCAGTTTCGCGTTATTGCAGTAAGCCTTACACAAAATTTTAACTTCAATGAATTAGCGACAGTCTTGGGGCTTTTACTTCTCGTTATTTTTGCGAGCATGGGGGGAGTGGAGCGCGTCGGGAACATTTCGAGTGTGATCATTCCTTTGTTTGTGATCGTCTATGTTTTCATGGGATCGTGGGTCATTTTCTCAAACATCCAATTTATTCCAGAGGTGATTGGAAATGTTTTTGTAACTGCTTTTAATGGGCATGGGGCTGTAGGGGGATTCGCCGGAAGTACGATTATGATGGCGATGTCACAAGGAATACGAAGAGGGGCCTATACAGGAGATGTTGGTATTGGATATAGCTCGGTGATCCATAGTGAATCTAATGTAACGGTACCGGAAAAACAGGCTTCTCTTGTTATTTTTGACATGTTCCTAGACACGTATATCGTTTGTACGACGACCATATTGATTATTTTACTGTCTGGAGTTTGGGATAAGCCAATGGAAGCGGGGATGCTTATACAGACCGCCTTGGGAGAGTATTTTCCTTATATGCATCTCTTCATGCCGATCTTTCTCTTTTTGTTGGGATACTCTACCATCAACGCCTATTTTGTTGTCGGTCAAAATTGTGCTGAATATCTATCACCAAATTGGGGAAAGCGGGTATTTTATGGCTACGCAGTGGCCGCACTCGTTTTTTTCTCATTTGCAGAAACGAGCCAAGCGCTTGCTGTGATGGCGATTACTGGATGCCTACTCCTTATTGTGAACTGTTTTGGGATTTTCAAGCTTCGCAAGGAAATTCGCTACCACTTTTAACTCAAGTTTAAGTAAGAACCGTTGACTTAATCTTCTTCCAACCTAAAGGTGGAATTTCGGCTCCTAAAACCTGAACAACAGCACTTCCTGCGAGATTCCCTAACCGAGCGCACTCTTGCAGAGGTGATCCCTTTAGGTAGGCATTGAGGAAGCCACTTGCAAATAGGTCTCCAGCACCCGTAGAGTCGACGGGATGCGTAGGAAAGGGGGCTCCATGGATGACTTCTTCATCACAACCCACCCAACAACCTCCTTCTCCGAAAAGAACGATGGAAATTTCACATAGGTTTTTGAGGAGATGGCAGCTCTTCTCAGGAGGTAAACCAAAAAGAGCCCACGCTTCGTCAGCATTCGCAATGACGATATCAACAGAAGATCTGATTATCTCAAGGATACGCTCTTTGTGCAAGTTCACGATTTCATAACTTGCCAGGTCAAGAGAGACTTTTGCTCCATTTTGTTTTGCTAATGCTATTGCTTTTTCAGGAAGATCGCCCTTGAGAAGATTGTACCCCTCCAAATGGACAAGCTTGACTCCCTTAAAAATGGATGGGTCCAAATCGTCTGAGCACATTTCCTCACTAGCGCCTAAATAGGTACGCATCGTGCGTTCTCCGTCAGGTGTGACCAGAGACAATGCATGAGCAGTAGGGGTGTTCGAGTGGTGTAGGATAGGTACAATTCCCAAATCTTTAATCGACTCCACAAAAGTATGGCCGGTTACGTCTCGACCTATTTTTCCCATAAACGCACAGCGATTTCCAAAGTTGGCGAGTCCTTTGATGGTGTTTGATGCACTTCCGCCAGCCATTAGGGTGGCTTCTCCATCAAAGTGATCCAAGATTTTGGATAGAGTTTGATAGCTGACTGGGACCATTCCCCCTTTACCACCCTCAAGTGATGAAACGTATTCTTCATCCACCGTAATGATGTGATCGACTACTGCTGCACCGATGCCGATAATGTCATACTTTTCTGATTGTGTCATGGTTTTAACTCTCTGGATGTGTCAATAACTTTTTCAAATAATGGCGGTTCGCGTAGATGTAGTCAAGTCCTGAAAAAATAGCATAGACAGCAATAACGCTAACAATCCATGTGCTGTAAGAACGTAGGTCGGAGTCACTCATAAACCCCATAGATTGGGGAATCATCATAAATAAAATAATGAATGCTATGATTGCCTGGAAGATTGCTTTCATTTTACCGCTTATTCTTGCAGCCAATGCATACCCTCTTAACGCGCACACTGTCCTTAACGTGCTAATCACTGAGTCGCGATAGATGAAGATAAAAACAAGCAATATGGGTAAATTAACAGGAGGCTGTGTGAAGCTTAAGAAGATCGAAATTCGATAAATACTATCGGCCATAGGGTCGAGGATTTTCCCTAGGTCTGTAACCTGGTTGTATCTACGAGCGAAATATCCATCAAGGGCATCAGATAATTCGGAAATACCCATCAACAAAATGAGAATATAGGGGAGGGCAATGGGACTGATTCCAATATCATCGTGTATGACGTAGATCAATAAAAAAATTGGGCTGATAAATATTCTCATGAATGTCAGGTAGTTTGCGACTGTCACTGTTAGATTCCTTCACCTCGATTCTCTAATCTTGTCAAATAATTCTACATGATCTCCTATTTTTTGTGTTACAATTCGCTTGACAATCGGTTAAAACTGTTGAATGACATTATTGAGTCCGTCCATTCCGTCCATTCCGTCCATTCCGTCCATTCCGTCCATTCCGTCCATTCCGTCCATTCCGTCCATTCCGTCCATTCCGT
>JBCDHL010000018.1:0-11765 GCA_038750095.1 Chlamydiota bacterium | reverse complement strand
CTTTTATCTCGAATTGGTAACGATCGGTATAAGTTCGAGACAGGGCTTCTTGAGTATGATGTCAAAAAAAGTTCTGGGTAAAAGTATGTCTGCCCCCCTGCGTTAAGTCCTTTCATGTAAAATTTTCTATGGGTATATCTTTTGGTGCTACAAATTTAAAAAGGTTATATAAAACATAAATTTTTAGTAACTGACAAGTTAAAACTTCTGGTGAATTCTCAGCAACTCTCATCATTTTCCGAGTCAGAGCCCTATGCTCTCTGTTATTAAAAAATCTTTTTTAATGCTTGGCGCCCTGAAGTTCGAGAATTCTAGCTTTAAAATAATACCTTTCTAGGGTAAATGTAGAAGAGTACTATGATAGTTTTTTCTAGGAAGGCCTGCGATGGATCCTCAGTCGTTTCTCATTTATGCATTTTCAAATATCGATATAATCGAAGAGATGTACAGAAAATATCAGACGCAACCAGAAACAATAGACCCCAGCTGGAAAGCTCTTTTCGCTCAGCTAGATGGTGCATTATTCGAAGAAACCCTAACTCAATCAATATCGCAGAAGCATTCTACGCAACCTGTAGTTAATCTAGCATCTAAAACTGCACAAGGAGAGTTGCGTATTGCGCACTTAATCAACGCATACCGAATTTACGGTCACTTGAGTGCTAAAACCAATCCTTTGGAAACGAAGTGTGGGTTAGAGAACGGGGGGCTTACGCCTCATTCTTTAGGATTTGACGCTTCGGAAATGAGTGTTTTATTTCCTACATGCGGAATTATGGAAGAGGTTGAAGCACCTCTAAGCAAAATTATCGATACGCTTAAAGAGATCTACTGCGGTAATATTGGAATTGAATACATGGGGGTACAAGACCCTAAGCTTATCGAATGGGTGCAGCAACATATTGAGCCTAATAAGTTTAGGATTAAGCTTTCGATAGAGCAAAAGAGGATGATTCTTCAGCACCTTAGCAAATCGGAGTTATTTGAAAGTTTTCTACACACAAAATATGTTGGCCAAAAACGTTTCTCTTTAGAGGGAGGAGAGACTTTAATCCCGATACTCGCAGCCGTGATAGAAACAGGATCTAATTTAGGACTTGAAAATTTTGCTATAGGGATGGCGCACCGTGGTCGACTGAATGTACTCAGTAATATCCTTGACAAATCATATAGCCAAATTTTTTCGGAGTTTGAGGACCGCTGGCAACCTAACACGATAGAAGGTAGTGGTGATGTGAAGTATCACAAGGGGTTCTCTTCAAATATTTTGACCGAGTCGGGAAAAAATGTCCTTGTGGAGCTTGCTCCTAATCCAAGTCACCTAGAGGCTGTAAATCCAGTTGTAGAAGGGTTCATCAAAGCCAAGCAAATATTACAGGGTGGTGCTGATGCCCAGTTGAAAGCAGTACCCATTCTTATTCATGGTGATGCAGCCATTGCCGGTCAGGGGATTGTCTATGAAACAATGCAAATGTACGGGCTAGATGGGTATTCTACGGGTGGTACCATTCATGTGGTTATCAATAACCAAGTCGGTTTTACTGCAGAACCCGAGGAGGGAAGATCGACTCTATATTGCACCGATATTGCTCGTGCGTTTAATGCCCCCGTGTTCCATGTCAATGGTGAAGATCCTGAAAGTTGTGTCTACGCGACGATGCTGGCTGTCGAAATACGGCAAAAATTTCATTGTGATGTCTTTATCGATTTGATCTGTTACAGAAAGTATGGACATAACGAGGCTGATGAACCTGCCTTCACTCAACCCTTAGAGTACCAACTAATTAGAATGAAAAAAGGCGTTCGTGAAATCTATCGCGATCACCTTATTCAACACGGTGCTCTGGAGCAGCATATGGCTCAGTCCCTCGAGAAGGAGTTTAAAGAGTCTCTGCAAGAAGCATTACATGGAACAAGAGATTCCGACGAAGAGGAACCTAAAACAACTCCAGAGGAGCTAGCAAGAGCTCGTTTTAGTGATAAGCGTGCTGAAATGTTAAGAAGCATTTCAACAGGAGTCGAAGCTGACATATTAAGAGAGGTAGGAATTAAGTTAGGCACAGTTCCTGAGGGTTTTAACCTCCACCGCAAGTTAAAACATCTCAACAAAGAGCGTATTGCAATGGCGAATGATGAAAAAGCTGTTGACTGGGGGATGGGTGAGCTCCTCGCCTATGGAACGCTTCTTTGGGAAGGTTCGAGTGTCAGAATATCAGGGCAGGATTCAGGACGTGGAACGTTTAGTCATAGACATGCTCGGTTCCTTGATCAGATTAAGAAAGAGTCTTACTTTCCTCTTAGGAACTTAAGGGAGGGTCAGGGAAGATTCGACGTGATCAATTCCTTCCTATCGGAATATGGAGTTTTGGGCTTTGAGTATGGGTATAGTCTTGCAGCACCTGAAAATTTAGTTATCTGGGAGGCGCAATTTGGCGACTTTTGTAATGGCGCCCAGGTAATGATCGATCAATTCATTTCCTCATCAGAACAGAAATGGGGACTGAAAAATAACCTCGTAATGCTTCTTCCTCACGGTTATGAGGGACAGGGCCCCGAGCATTCGTCTGCAAGAATGGAGCGGTTTTTGACAATATCTGCTGACCTTAACTGGTTCGTTGCTGATGTCACCACACCAGCCCAGTTATTCCACCTACTTCGCAGGCACATCCATAGAAAATCTCCCAAGCCGCTGATTCTATTTAGCCCAAAAGCACTCCTTCGTCATCCGCAATGTGTGAGTCATATAACAGATTTTACCAAAGGATCTTTCCAAGAAATAATCGATGACCCAAAAGACCCGCAGGAGGTCGAACATGTGATTTTCTGTACAGGGAAAGTATATTACGATGCGACTGCAGAAAGGGAGAAACGTTCCGTCGACAAAATGGCAATCATTAGAGTTGAGCAGCTTTATCCGTTGCATGAGGAGAAAATTCGATTGCTCCTCGAGAAATATAACCAAGCAAATGAGTTTTGCTGGTTGCAGGAGGAGCCTCAAAATATGGGTGCATGGCATTATATTCGGGCGCCTTTATCTGAACTACTTCCCGATGGAAAGCAGTTACGTTATGTGGGAAGAGAGCGTAGCGCTGCTTCAGCAGCAGGTTCACTCTCAAGGCATAAACGAGAGTATGAAAGATTTATGAATCAATTATTTGAAGTTGCAGGAAAACAGTCTTAAATTAAAGAGGACCACATGAAAGTAGAAATTAAAGTACCGGCAATGGGGGAATCGATTAGCGAAGCGATTGTGGGTGAAATCTTCAAGCCTACCGGTACTGTTGTTACCATGGACGATGAGATCTTGGAGCTTGAAACAGACAAAGTGAACCAAGTTCTCTATGCTCCGCAAAGTGGGGTGATAGAAATAACCGTCAATACCGAAGATACAGTGACGATTGGTCAGGTGATCGGGAATGTTGATACAGAAGGTGCTGCGACAGCTCCCTCTACTCCAGTAGCTGCGATTCCAGCAAAAGAAGAGCAACCAGCAGCTCCTGCAAGTGTAGCAGATGTCCCTTCAGGTTCTGGAGCACGTATCACAAAAGAAGATTACGTCAGAGAAATAAAAGAACCGACGGTAAAACAGGCGGTTCCGCAACAAGCTGCGGCACCAACTCCACAAGCAGTGCAACCTCCAACACCAACACCTGCACCTGCGCCAGTTACACCAACACCCGCACCGGCTGGGGAGCGAACAGAAGTACCTAAAAGAATGTCTAGATTACGTCAGGTTATCGCCAAGCGACTCGTTGAAGTGCAGCTGGAAACAGCGATGTTGACATCGTTCAATGAAGTTGACTTGACAGAGGTCATGGCTTTGCGTAAGAAATACCAAGAAAAGTTCGTCAAGGATCATGATGTGAAGCTTGGTTTCATGTCATTTTTTGTAAAAGCGAGCGTTTCGGCTCTAAAAGCATTTCCTGATGTCAATGCCTATATTAATGGTACTGATATTGTCTATCGCCACTACTACGATGTGAGTATTGCAGTGAGTACAGATAAAGGACTTGTCGTCCCAGTTGTAAGAAATTGCGATAAATTGTCATTTGCTGAGGTGGAGCAGGAGATCATCAATTTAGCTAATAAAGCACGGGATGGTGGATTGACCGTAGACGATCTACAAGGCGGTGGGTTCACTATTACCAATGGCGGTATTTATGGATCACTTCTATCCACGCCTATCCTCAATCCACCACAAAGTGCAATTTTGGGGATGCATGCCATTCAAAAGCGACCCGTTGTCGTTGATGATGAAATCGTGATTCGTCCGATGATGTACCTCGCATTAAGTTACGATCACCGTATCATTGATGGTAAGGAAGCGGTCTCTTTCCTCGTGCACATTAAAAATTCGCTTGAAGATCCAGCACGTCTTCTGATTGATGTTTAAATTCTGAGGTAGCTATGACAGAGAAAAATTTTGACCTTGTTGTTATTGGAGCTGGTCCTGGAGGCTACGTCGCAGCAATTCGAGCAGCGCAACTGGGACTGAAAACAGCATGTATTGAAAAAGATAAAACTCTTGGAGGTACATGTTTGAATGTTGGGTGTATTCCCTCTAAGACGTTGCTTCAGTCAACAGAGTATTATCACCTCTTAAAACATGATGGTGAGGTACATGGAATCAAAGCTCAAGGTATCGATTATGATTTCAACCAGATGATGACCAGAAAAGGAGAGGTTGTTAAAGGGCTAACGCAAGGAATTGCGGCGCTGTTCCAAAAAAATAAAATCGATAGAATCGAAGGCGTTGCCACCTTTTTAGATTCAACCACAGTTGAAGTGAATGGAGACAGAATCAAAAGTAAGTACTTCATTCTTGCTACAGGATCAGAACCAATTCCTTTACCATTTTTGCCTTTTGATGAAGAAAAAGTCGTTAGCTCGACAGGAGCATTGAGCCTACAAAATGTACCTAAAAAAATGTTAGTCATTGGTGCGGGTGTGATTGGTCTAGAACTTGCTTCCGTATATAATCGTCTCGGTACAGAAATCACTGTCGTTGAAATGCTAGATACCGTGACACCTAACATGGATGAAACTGTATGTAAAACGTTGCTGAAAATATTCAAAAAGCAGGGACTAGAATTTTATCTGAAAGGGAAGGTTACATCTGGAAAAGTACATAATAAAGATGTCAAAGTAACCTTTGAGCATGATGGGAAAGAACACAAGAAAGACGTAGATATTGTCCTAGTCTGTGTGGGCCGTCGTCCCTACTCCGCAGGGTTGGGACTCGAGCAGGCTGGTGTAAATACGAACCGTGGATTTGTTACCATAGACTGTAATTTTAGAACTTCTCAACCACACATTTTTGCTATTGGTGATCTCACCGAAGGTCCTGGATTAGCGCATCGCGCTTCTGAAGAGGGAGTCGCTGCAGTGGAAATTATTGCAGGGCAACAGACGCATGTCAATTTAATGGCGATTCCCAATGTCGTTTACACTCATCCAGAAGTCGCTTCTGTTGGCGTGACAGAGGCAGAAGCTAAAGAAATGGGATTGAAGCCGACAATTGGGTTGTTTCAGTTCAAAGGAAATCCTCGGGCACGTTGCAGTCACGATACAGAGGGTGTTGTCAAAATCATTGGTGATTCAGAGTCCGGAAGGCTTATAGGCATGCATATCGTCGGACCACACGCTTCTGAGCTTATTGGCGAGGGGGTGATGGCGATTGAAAAGAAAATGACCCTCGAGGAGTTAGCACGAGCCAGTCATGCACATCCAACCCTTACCGAGGCGATCAAAGACGCTACCCTAGCAGCATTAAAGCGTCCGATACATGGGTAAATTGTTCCAAGTAGTTGCATTCAAAAAAATATTGACGTAATATGTGATTCCTTTTTATATGTGAATAAATTTTTTTTTGAACGCCACCTAGGAGGTTTACATGACACTTGCATTTAATAATATTGTTGGAATATTGGAAGGATGTACTCATAACTTAAAGGAACAAATTCCCAATAAACAAGGATTTCATTGCTGGATGGACCATGGGCATGAAGTTGATATCAAAATGACGAGATTATTTCATAAGATTGCTTCTAACAAAGCAAATATGAGGGTTGTAGATACTGCAACAGTCACTATTGAACCACCCAACGAAAAACTCACACAAATTATTACGGATTACTTTTTAAATGAAAAAATTTCCGATGAACCTGATTTCTTGTTTTTTGATTCAGTAACTATCAATGGAAACCCTATAATTACAAAAAAATAATTTATTCATGACATCCCTCTCTAAAAAACGAGAGAGGAGTGATAAGATCTGCTTTACTTTCTATTACTGAGCAAAGAATTATTTAACAAGATGAGCAGGATCGCCTTCGGCGACAGGATAGAATTTTTTAATTGATGATGAAGGCCGAAGGCCAGGTATGTGTCGAACCCAGGTTCGGCACATACCTTACCAGACAACTTTGGGCACGATTAGGTCTTCTGTCGAGCCCAAAATTATGTGGTAAGGTATGAGCTTTAGCTAAGTTACCTGTGATCATGAAAAAGATATGGGTAATGGGATGACCTTTACTACCCCGTCAACGGATACAGTTGTAATAAATAATTTATGTAAAAGAGTGTGGAAAAAGAATAAAAGCAATTCCTTGCTTTACTCCAAAGCGCTTCGCGCAACCTATCCTGTGTTGTAAAATTTTAATTTCGTTGATCCGATCTCTTTGATAATTGGTAATTAGTGTGTTAGATTGTTATCCCATTTAAGTAAAAAAGAAACAAAGTCAGCTAATTCGAGTTCTGTAGGAATTGCTCCACTAGCGCAAAAAAAAGCGTTAGAGAACAGGTTGAATGAATATTATTTAACATTTTATTTCATGACTATTTTAGGAAATAACGCTTCTACTGTTCCAGATTCCTTTACTACTCCTGCTTATAACGAAGTTCCAGACTTTTCATTGATGGCTCCAAACAATCCAAAAATCGTTACTGAATCTAGTGAAGATGCAGTTCACTCATTACTTAATCATGAACAGGACCGAAGAAAAGCCTCTATCAAAAAAATTATCGAACTTTACGATTATCAGCAATTGAATAGTTCTTTATGGTCAAAATTCCAAAGGATGGTTGGTAAGGGAGTAACATGGATCATCCCTTCCGCGAATGCTGCAGTAACTGTGACCAATCCTACTTGTCAGCGCCCTAGTTTTGAGAAAGCAAGTGAGGTTTATTCTGATGTAGCTAGTTTGCTAGATTTGACGGAAAAAGTGGGCGGTAGACTGAAGTGGAATTTTGATAACTTGATCTTTCCAAATGGCTGTGCTAGTCGAATTTCTTACGTCTTGAATCAAACAGGCTGTAAAATTTCCTTCATTCAAGGTGAAACTTCATCGAGAGAAAATGGTGATTGGTATATTTACCGACTCACAACGCTACGCCCCCACCTTTGGAAGGTCTACGGTCCACCGGATTGCAGATGGAGGAAAGGAGTAGCCGATTCACCCAGTTCTCCGAAAAATAGTTCCAAATGCGACGACCTCACTGGAAGGGTTGGTCTTCTTGTGGAAGAGTACCATGATACGACAACTTGTACAGGTCATGCTTGGTTTGGGGGAGATACAGACTACCCACCTAGGGATGGTTTGTTCTGGGAGTTTCGTCAGACCAAGGATAAAACGTCATTGGATTAATAGATTTATCCATCCTTTGCTTTTTTTAACAAATCGGTAAATAAGGTCGTTCCTATTCTTTTCCCTTCATTACTAGCCTTGGTCAATAGATGAGTAAGTTCACCTACTTGAGTATCATTAGGCTTTCTGACGTGCTTATAGCTCTTCGATTGAGAGTTTTGAACATCAGTATCCTATTTATTGCCCTAAATGAGAGGGCAAACCAGCAGATGAAATACTGGGTAGTATCCCTGCCTCCAGTTTATCGAGTCGTGCAAAGATTTTTTTTTGCTGATCTTTTAGGGCTTCGATTTCTTGTCGATGATGTTCTTCCTGGGGCAGTTTTTCACTTTCAAGCTTCTTGACCTGTTTTCTTAATTGTTCGATCTGTTTTTGAACTTTATCCACGTTTACTTGAGAAGAATCTTCCATTTTCTCCAGCTCTTCTCTCAGTTCTATAGTTTGTAAATTCACAATACCAAATTCGTTAGCAATACGCTGAATGATATTATGAAAGCGTACCTCTATATCGTTGATAGTATTGTTACACCCACCAGCCAATTGGTTCACTGAATTCAATTCTTGATAAAGGTGCCATTGATAGCCATGAAGAGACCCAATAGCCACATCTACTTTACTTTTTAAATCTTCGAATAATTCGTCGATAGGTATACCTATATTGTCACCTTGATAATGCTTTCCTTCATCAATAGGATGACCAATACAGTCTTCTGCATGTGAATGTCGTCCATATATTTCATAATACTCCAAATCTTTGGATTCATTTATTTTCTTTTGCTCTGGTGGGGGCAAGAGGTTAAAAAAAGTCATTTATCTCTCCTTTTTTAAAATGGTTTACGAACATGAGGTATGGTTTTGCTAAAACACTATTTTACTCAATATATTTTTGTGGTTGCAGCCCCATATGACAATGTCCCGCATGTATGGTGTATACCGATCGTGAGTCAAAATTCCAAATTTTGAATCACGATCGGTATATCCTGAGTCACTTCTCCTCTAATCACTCATGAGGTTTCAGGTCATATATTAGTTCTTTAAGCGAGTGGAATACTTTCTGGTCTTGAAAATTAGGTGTAGCTTATATTTTATGTTTTCCTAAACGATAGGAATAGTGAATGAGTTAACTATATACCGAATTATCTTCAAGAATCGGTTTTTTGACAAAGAGAAAGCCATGGTGCTGAACCACAGTAAGTTAAGAGATATTAGTCAATATGAGGTAATTTACGATCGTTCAATCCGATGGCTTTCTAAACGTCAAATCCTGATTCTTGAAGATAACTCAGTAGATGTCGATCGTGATTCAAAAATGAGGATATAAGAGTATGACATTACAGCGTGGTTTGTATGAACACTTTCTAGGTCCTAGTAATTCACCAGGCCCTTATAAGTTGCTAGAAGAAAAAAAAGAGCAAGAGAAAAAGTGTGAAGATAAATCTCCAGAAAGCTTAAAAATGATGGCACAGCTCAGCCAGGTCTCACACCTTTCAAATAATCGGTGGTTTGTAGGTAGCTTGAAGAATGGTAAACCTGATGGTGAGGGAACCTTAGTCGCACCGAAGTTTTATTTTAAAGGTCGGTTTAAAGAAGGGAAAGAAGATGGGGCTGGGGTCTTTATTTTTAGAGATAGCGATTCTAAGCTCTCAGCAAATTTTCAAAAAGGGTGCATTGATGGAGAGCTAACTTTTATGACCAGCAAGGGTAATGTCTATCAAGGAAGATCTATCTCTGTGATGAATCATTGTATTTTGTGGAAGGAGAAGAAGTTCGCTTTTTTGGCTCAGTGGATAAATCATGATAAAGAACTTTCTTTTTATAAAGAGGTATTTATTAAGGTTCTTGATCCCGAAAAAAGATCTTCTTCCATTGAACCGTACACCTTCAAAGAGGGAACACGTTGCTTGAATGTTTCCTCTACTCTCGGACGGTTTACTGAGTATGTTGAGAAAATGGGTTTCATCTTTACCCAAATAGACCATGAACGATTACATCATTCATCAGCAGAAGTTCAAGAACACGTAATGGTCGAACTTCTTTCACGGAATTTTTGGGTAAGTCAACAAAAAATAGTTCAAGAAGCTCTAGAAAGTATGCCGGTTGCTGATTGTCATGATGATCTTCGATACTTTATATGTTTGGAAGAACGAACCGGCAACATTGCCGCTGCAATTTTTGCAGAAGTAGATCCTAAAAATAAGTCAGAACTAAATAAAGTGTTCCTACACTCTGTAGTTGTTGAAGAAAAATTTAGAAGAAAGCGACTAGGAAGCGCTATGTTGGCCATGACCATTAGGTCCTTGATGAGAACTGATGGTATAAAAAATATTACACTACATGGATCGTCTTTTGCAATGGATTGGTATGATTCATTTGGATTTAGTGTGGTATATTACGATGCGCTTGAGTTGGATCTTGATAAAAAGTCTGAGAAAAAAACTTTTGAAATAAAAGAAAAAGAAGTCCTTGATTATTTCAAAAAACAAGACAAAAAGGAGACAAACAATGGCAGTAATTCCCACTGAATTCAGTCGAAAAGAGTGGCATCACTAACCTTGAGTGTGGTTAGGTATTTAGTAATGGCAGAGGTCGCGAGGTTATCGACGATCTCATTTTCTTTATGTCCATTGTGACCTTTAACCCACTCCCAGGTCACTTCGTGACGTTTCAACAGATCGTCAAGTTTTTTCCACAGGTCGATGTTTTTTACCAGTTTCTTCTCTTTGGTTCTCCACCCATTTTTTTTCCAGTTATTTATCCATTGGGTGATGCCATCACGAACATATTTGGAGTCTGTTGTAACTGTTACTTTGACGCCCTCAACTTTGATCGCAGAAAGCCCTTCAATAGCAGCTGTGAGTTCCATTCGATTGTTTGTGGTAAAAGGTTCATGACCAGATAGTTTTTTTTCGTGGCCTTTGTATTTGAGAAGTACGCCCCAACCCCCAAAACCTGGATTTCCGCGGCACGCTCCGTCAGTAAAAATTTGAATTTGTTGTTCCATTAGCAAAAACAGCGTTATCGTTACGATTTTATTATACTATACCAAACGTGACTCAAAATCTTTGAGAAAGCTAAATTTTGAAAGAGGATCGGGATAGTAACTACTTTGAATTGGATTTGTTATCAACACACAAACAAGCTGAAGGTTAAAAAACAGCTAGTTTGTGTGTTTTCCATAACCATCCGAATTAATATCCGTGCGAAGAGCCGCACCCGCAAGAGGAGCGTACGTTTGGATTCGATATCTTAAATCCAGAACCCTGTAGGCCATCGACATAGTCGATTGAAGATCCAATTAAACGATCGACCATTGCCTGGTGTACGTGTATCTCTATTCCTTCAGAAACGAATATTTCATCTTCAGGCTCCGCTTTCTCAGAATAGTCAAGAACATACTCAAAACCACTGCATCCAGCCATTTTTTCATAGAAGCGAACGCCCCAGCCTTGCTTTTCTTCCTCTTCAAGGATTTGCAAGTACTTCTTTGCTGCACGGGGAGTGATTGAAATCGTTGTCAGGTCTTCTTTCTCTTCTAGAATATAGTTAAGCTTTCCAACAAGAGCATCAATCATTTCGTCGTTCATGCCGTGACCTTTCATTCCGGCTTCTAAAGTCTCCCAGGTGGCAGCTTGACAGCCTACACAATGAAGACCTGAATTGGTCAACTCTTGAGCAAGTCGTTGTGCTTTATTTGGATAACCAGTGAGAATCTCTTCAATTGTCATCTCACGGTGAATTTGTTTTTGAGGAATGACTTTTTCTTGATCTTTTGTAGTACTCATAATGATCCTTTCTTACCTTTAAAATCTGACTTTTACGTTTCCGTTTTGAATTTTACACTGGCAAGCAAGCCGCTCGTGACGACACCCTTCACCGAGGAAATCTTCTTCTTCTTGAGTCGGATCTGATAGCTGATCTTCACCTTCGACAATTTCGATGACACACGTTCCGCAGACGCCTTCTGTGCAGGCAAAAGGGACACCTTCGTCTTCACATACCTCAGCTATAGGTGAGCCATCTTCTAGTTCGACTTCATCGTCGTTATGCTCGAATATTATTTTAGCCATATAATAAAAAACTCCTTAACAAGAATCAGTGCTATATTGATTGATGCACGAT
>JBCDHL010000017.1:0-11850 GCA_038750095.1 Chlamydiota bacterium | reverse complement strand
GTTTAACGTGAGTGGACTTCATGGAGAAGAAAGATTCTAAGGACGATAAGATCAAGCAAATTTGTAATAGTCTTAGAAAAGAGACTTTAGAGCCTGCAAAAAAAGAGGCGGAGCAAATCATCTTAGATGCTAAAGAGAAAGCAGCGCAGATCATAGCCGAGGCTGAAGAGCAAGCTGAGCGTTTACAAGCGCATGCTCGTGCAGATATCGAACAGGAAAAAAACGTATTTCAATCCTCTTTATCCCAAGCTGCAAAACAAAGTCTTGAATCACTAAGGCAAAGTGTGGAAGCAAAGCTTTTCAACGAAGAACTTGATGAACTCATCAAACAGGTCGGCACAAAACCGACTATCGTTTCGGACCTTATCAGAGTGATTATACAGGCAATTGAAAAAGAGGGTGTCGAAGCCAACTTCGAAGCCATTATCCCCCAAAATGTTTCCGCCGAAGAGGTAAGTGCCTTTCTCGGCGACCAGATCATGCAAAAACTCGAAGGGAATAAAATTTCCATCGGACACTTCGATGGCGGGGCACAAGTCAAATTAGTGGGTAAAAACATGACAATTGACATCACTGATTCGACACTCAAAGAACTCATGTCAAGCTATGTGAGGAAAGACTTCCGTAAAATGATTTTTACAAACTGAGTGAGCATATGACCTCAAACTACTATTTTTTAGGTTCTCTACTTCCCGATTTACAAATTGGTATTCCACCAGAAATTGACTTCCAACAACTCTCCTTTTTATTGGACACAAACCTCACCAAAGCTGATTACGAAAGAATCAGAAATGCCAGACGCTACTACGATATCCAAAATATTCGCTCTTTCTGGAGAGGAGAACCCCTAAGCTTCAGAGGGAACCATGACGATGTCGCTCTGGAAGAGGCTTTAATCACTCAAAGCGCACTACCTAGTTATGTTTTTGATTTCATACAAAAATATGACTCAACAGAAGATCGTCTACACCATTTTGCTTCTCTCCTTGCAACCTACTTCAAAACTGAAATCGAACACTCCAGCGGATTCCTACACGATTACCTCAATTTTCAAAGGGAATTACGTCTAACTCTCACCGCGTTGCGCTCAAAAAAATTGGGGCGTGATATCATGGTAGAACTGCAGTATGAAGACCTCGATGACGACCTCGTCAGACAAATCATTGCGCAAAAAGATGCAAAAGAATACGAACCCCCCGAACGCTTTTCTGAATTAAAACCTCTCTTTGATGAACATGGGGACTCCCCTTTAGAACTACATAAAGCCCTCGTAGAATTTCAATTTCATAAAGTTGATGAGCTATTAGGAATCGATTTCTTCACGATCAATCGTATTTTAGCCTACATGGTTAAACTTATATTCGTGGAGAAATGGCTAGAATTAGATAAGAAAAAAGGCATGCAACTTGTAGATACGATCGTTAAGGATGCAACATGACAGGATTAAGTACAGGAAGCGTCAAAGAACGCGATGAAACAGCCCAAACATTCGGACGAGTGGTCAAAGCTTTTGGTAACCTCCTACAGGTAGAGTTCGACGGAAATGTTCGCCAAGGAGAAGTGGCGATGGTTCAACTCGACGGATTGGAACTCAAAGCCGAAGTGATCGAAATCGTCGGTAATGAAGTGAAAATACAGGTATTTGAAGATACCAACGGTGTTAAACTTAACACCCCAGTGAAATTTACTGGTGATCTCCTCGAAGCGGAACTCGGACCCGGATTGTTAACCTCTATCTTCGATGGGTTACAAAACCCTCTAGAAAAAGTTGCCGATGCAGCAGGACTATTTCTTCCGCGCGGAATTTACCTTAACTCGATAGATCGCGAAAAGCATTGGGACTATGAACCCACAATTAAAATGGATGATCTCGTACAAAGAGGTGATAAGCTGGGTCAAACCATGGAGGGGCGTTTTCAACATAACATCATGGTCCCTTTCACTCTCTATGGATCTTACCGGATCACTTGGGTCATCTCTCCAGGCTCATACACTGTGGACACTGTTGTAGCCAAAGGTGTGGATGACGCAGGGAATGAGTACGAATTCACCATGGTACAGCGCTGGCCAATCAAGAACGCGATGCAAGAGGGTGAAAAAGTCAAGCCCACCAAAATGATGGATACTGGAGAACGTATCATCGACACCCAGCTGCCTGTAATGAAAGGTGGAACGTTTTGTACTCCTGGTCCATTCGGTGCAGGAAAAACAGTTTTACAACACCACCTTTCTAAATATTCCTCAGTCGATATTGTAATCGTCTGTGCTTGTGGAGAGCGTGCTGGTGAAGTGGTCGAGGTACTCCGTGAGTTTCCTCACTTAATAGACCCTCACTCCGGCGACACACTGATGACGCGTACAGTGATTATCTGTAACACTTCTTCAATGCCTGTTGCTGCTCGTGAATCTTCCATTTATCTAGGGATGACGATCGCCGAATACTACAGACAGATGGGACTAGATGTTTTGCTCCTTGCAGACTCAACATCACGCTGGGCCCAGGCATTACGTGAAATGTCCGGACGTCTTGAAGAAATCCCTGGAGAAGAAGCTTTTCCAGCCTATCTTGCTTCTAGAATCGCTGAGTTCTATGAACGCTCTGGTTGTCTTTCACTCAAGAACGGTAGTTCAGGCTCAGTAACAGTTGGTGGTGCTGTCTCACCTGCGGGTGGTAACTTCGAAGAACCTGTCACGCAAGCAACCCTTGCCGTTGTCGGTTGTTTCTTAGGTTTGTCTCGTGAACGATCAGACTCTCGCCGCTACCCTGCTATCGACCCTCTGATTTCCTGGTCGAAATATGTCGATAATGTGGGTCAAGAGCTCGGAAACCAAATGGAAGGATGGGGAGAAACAGTCAAAAAAGCTGACCGTATTCTTAAAGAGGGCAACGAAATTGGTAAACGTATGGAAGTTGTCGGTGAGGAAGGAACAGCAATCGATGATATGGTCATCTACCTCAAAGCCGAACTCTACGATTTTAGCTACCTGCAGCAAAATGCATTCGATAAAGAAGATGCCTACTGCCCATTGAAACGCCAGATGCCACTGTTCGGCCTCATCCAGTCTATACTTGACAAGAACTTCCAGTTTGACACCCACGATGCTGCTAGAGAGTTCTTTTTAGGACTGCAGAACAGAATTAAGAACATGAACTTTTTGCCGTTCGAAAGCGATGAATATCGGCAAACGTTTAGTGAAATAAAAAATATCATTGAATCCGGAAAGTTGTAAGAGAGCACGATTATGAAGAGGGTTTACGAACGAATTAAAGATATGCGGGGAAACCTGATCACTGTCAACGCTCAGGGTGTTGGACTGCGTGAGCTCGCAAGGGTAGATCTACGTGATGGACGCAGTATATACGCTTCTGTGCTTCGTATCGATGGTGATGAAGTGACCTTACAGGTCTTCCAAAACACCAGAGGGATCTCTACAGGTGACAAGGTCACATTTCTCACAAGGGAGATGCAGGCTGTCTACGGCGACGCGCTCCTAGGAAGGCGTCTTAGTGGAGCTGGTGAACCGGTCGATGGTGGACCGGAAATCGTTGGTGAATCTGTAAATATCGGAATGCCTTCGTTCAACCCAACAAGAAGAATTATCCCCAAAGACCTCGTAAGGACAAATATTCCGATGATCGATGTCTTCAACTGTCTGGTAAAATCACAAAAGATACCGATCTTCTCAATTCCAGGAGAGCCATACAACCCTCTCTTGATGCGTATCGCCAACCAAACAGATGCTGATGTCGTGGTGATCGGTGGGATGGGGTTAACGTTTAGCGATTACCAATCGTTCATCGACAATGCGGAACAAGCTGGATCACTAAACAAAACCGTGATGTTTGTTCACCGTGCTACCGACCCTGCTGTGGAATGTGTACTCGTACCTGATATGGCTCTTGCATGTGCGGAAAAATTCGCGGTGAATGGTAAAAATGTCCTGGTTCTCCTAACAGACATGACAGCTTTCGCCGACTCTCTCAAAGAGATCGCCATTACAATGGACCAAGTCCCTTCAAACAGGGGATATCCAGGCTCTCTCTATTCAGACCTAGCGTCACGTTACGAGAAAGCGGTTTCTATTGAAGGTAGTGGTTCCATAACAGTTATCACCGTGACGACGATGCCTGGTGATGATGTGACCCACCCGATTCCCGATAACACCGGGTACATCACCGAAGGACAGTTCTATCTGCACGATGGAAGAATCGATCCATTTGGCTCATTATCACGTCTGAAACAAAATGTGATTGGTAAAACGACTCGTGAAGATCATGGCGACCTAGCGAACTCAATGATTCGTCTCTATGCTGAATCGAAGAAAGCACGTGAGCGTCAAGGAATGGGCTTCAAACTGTCAAAGTGGGACGAAAAACTTCTCAATTACTCCTTCCTTTTTGAAGCAAGGATGATGAATCTAGAAGTGAACTACACTCTTGAAGAGGCATTAGACCTAGGATGGGAGACTCTATCAGAATGCTTTTCGCATAATGAAGTAGGGATCAAAGAATCTATGATCGAAAAATATTGGCCCAAAACAGCAGAGGCCACTGTATAGTGAATAACAAAAAGAGGCCGACGTGGCTGAGATAAAACTTACAAAAAACGAGCTAAGAGCACAGCAAAAGAAACTGGGACAGTTGGACAAATACCTTCCCACCCTCCAGCTTAAAAAAGCAATGCTCCAGTTGGAAGTGAACGAAGCGAGAGCGGAAATTGACGGGCTACGAAAACAGCACAAAGAAGCTCGTGACTTTGTGGATGAATTTAGTCCGCTACTTTCCGATACCGAATCGATCGACCTTCTAGATGCTGCTCATATCACCAATGTCCAGAAGAGGTTCGAAAATATCGCTGGTGTCGAAGTTCCCTATTTCGATGGAATAGAGTTTGCTCCTTTTAGTTATATGCTTTTCGAAGCTCCTCCATGGGTCGATGGTGCGATCCTTGGATTGCGCAAAGTCGCAGAAGCACAGGCTGCTGTCTTAGTAGCGGAAGAAAAGAAAGCTGCTCTTGAAAAAGAACTTCGAGAAGTCTCCATTCGTGTGAATTTGTTCGAGAAAATCCTCATTCCTCGTTGCCAAGCGAATATCAAAAAAATCAAAGTGTTCCTTGGAGACCAAGAGTTGAGTGCGGTCTCACAAGCGAAAGTTGCCAAAGGAAAAATCGAAGCAAATAAAGAAGAAAAACGGCGCCAAATGCAAAATACATTGGAGGCAGCCAATGCGAGTTGATCTCAGAAAATATCTGTTTGTGGGTGTAAAAGATGTGAAAGACTCCTTCTTTGAACAGGCCCAAGAAGAGGGAATTGTCCATTTCATCGACTCCGACGCAACTGTCGTAAAAGAACTACCTGAAAGTATCCAGCATGTTACCCAAGCCATCAAAGTTTTGAGAGGCTTGCCGACGACTGAACAAGAAATAAGCCGCGACTACTCTCTTGCCACCGGTATCGCTGAAAAAGTTCTCGAACTAAAACACCAGCTTGATAAACTTCAAGAAGATGAGCGCGTGATGAAGCTCGAGATTGCCAGAATCGAAATTTTCGGCGATTTCGAACCAAACGATATCCACTACATTGAACGTGAGGGTAAGAGAAAAATACAGTTCTATTGCGCCAAAAAAGGTGTGACCGAAAAAGAAAACTTCCCCCAAGACGCCATCTATGTAGGTTCAAGCCATGGACTAGACTATTTCGTCACGATAAGAGACAGGTCGCAACAATTTGATGGGATGATCGAAATGAACATCGATGAACCCGTTACCATCCTCAATGAAAAACTGAGTAAAATTCAAAACGATATACGTGACGTTGATCAGAGACTGAAAGGTTATGAGAAGTACAACGAATACCTCCACCATGCCCTTATCGACAAAATGAACCACCATCATCTATCTGCAAATCAAGAATTTCCTTCATCGGAAATGGATGACTCCTTATTCGTTGTGGAAGGGTGGGTGCCAGAGAATAAAGTTGACCATCTCGACGATATCGTCAAGGGAAAACAAGTATATTACGATGAAGTGGCCATAGAAGATGATGACACCATTCCCACCTGTTTACAAAATGAAGGAGCTTCACGTATTGGTGAAGATCTTGTAAACATCTACGACACCCCATCCAATACAGATAATGATCCATCTCTTTGGGTTTTGGGATTTTTCTCGTTATTCTTCGCTTTCATCGTAGGTGATGGGGGATATGGTTTTATCTTCCTGGCAGTTGCTTTATATTTCAGGTTTAAGTTGAAGAATATCAAAAAAGTTGGAAAGCGCTTCCTCAATCTCGTAACCATTCTTGCTGTTTCTTGTATCCTTTGGGGGTTTCTCACGACATCGTTTTTTGGAATTAGTTTTGGGCCAGACAGCCCCATGCAGAAATTTTCTGCTGTCAACTGGTTAGACTTGAGGAAAGTTGAGTATCATTACCGCATGCAGGACGATACGATTAAAGAATGGACCAAGCAATTTCCACAAATTCAGGGTATGAATTCACCACAGAAAATTTTAGAGAGTGCCGCAGTTGTCAAGAACGGACAGAAGATCTTTGAAATGTACAACAAATTTTCCGATGCAATCATGCTAGAACTTGCCCTCGTCGTAGGTATGATCCATATCATCCTATCCTTTGCTCGATACATTGGAAGAAACTGGGCTGGTGTCGGTTGGATACTGTTTATTATCGGTGGGTATATGTATTTTCCTTACTACCTCGGTACAGCATCAATGCTTCACTATGTTTTTGGTATGAGTGAGTCTTACATCGGTCCTCAAGGTCTCTATGTCCTCATCACAGGACTGTCAATCGCTATATTCCTTAGTGTCGTACAAAATAAACTATTCGGTTTACTTGAGATTACAACATTGGTGCAGGTTTTTGGAGATATCCTCTCATACCTCCGTCTCTATGCGTTAGGTCTTGCCGGAGGAATCGTGAGTGCAACCGTCAACGAACTTGCTGGTGGGTTGGTGTTTGTTGCAGGATTTGTAGTGATTATTCTCGGTCATGTCATCAATATCCTGCTTAGTGTAATGGGTGGTGTGATCCATGGATTACGTTTGAATTTCTTAGAGTGGTATCACTATTGCTTCGAGGGTGGTGGAAAAAACTTTACCCCTCTACAAAAGTTAGAAGTTGATTAAAGTATAGGAGAGATAAAATGAACTTTGATATGGTTGGCCCCGCTTTATCCCTTGGATTGGGTGCTATCGGAAGTGCGATCGGATGTGGAGTTGCTGGAATGGCATCACACGCTGTGATGGCTCGGGTGGAAGATGGGCATGGAAAATTTATTGGTATGGCTGCAGCGCCATCCTCTCAGGTGATTTATGGTTTTATTTTGATGTTGCTAATGAGCTTCAAAATTAAGGCTGGCGAACTTTCTGCAATGTCTGGCGTTGGTATTGGTCTAGCTTCTGGTTTAGCCATTATGACTTCAGCAATTTACCAAGGTAAAGTAGCAGCTACAGGTATTCAAGCTTCCGCTAAACAGCCAGCCATTTATGGTAAATGTTTCGCTGCTGTAGGTATCGTGGAATCGTTTGCTCTATTTGCATTCGTTTTTGCTTTACTGATTATGTAAGAGCTGGTTCAAAAGCTGCATTTTTCATCGGTTGGGGGGTACCCCAACCAAAAAATATTTTGTGAGGATTTATGAGGTTGTATCGGTTATTTCTTGTGATAGCTCTCTTCAGCTTTTCAGCCTGCAGTTCAGATCGACATATTGAACAAGCACAACCTTCCGATATCAGATACACAGAGCTTTTGAAAGAGATGTTCACCGAGATGGTCGAACAAAAAAAAGCAAACCTCATCCCCTACTATTACCACCGTGATCTGATCATTTACACTAACGGAAAGGAATTTGACTATGAAACTTTCCTGGAACAACATCAAAACCTTTATACGACCTCTATCCAATATGAAGTAGCCTACAACGACGAGGCCTTTGTCGAAGATGGTGAAAAAGTTGCTGGCATCGTTTATATCACAACAAACCGTCCCGAAGAAGAACCGAAAGAAATAGAAGTGATTTTAATTGTCCAGTATAAGGAAAACAAAATCTATCGTATCTGGGAACTGACATGGCCCGATTGGTCAAAACTTCCAGCTTTTAAATAAGAACTCCAATTATACCGATCGTGATTCAAAATTTGGAATTTTAGCTTTGAGAAAGCCTCGTATCTGGGATATCGTAAGTCGATCAATATTGATTTAATATTCATCGACTTACGATATCCCAGCTACGAGAGCTTTCTCTTTGCCAAAAACCAAATTTTGAAACACGATCGGTATACTAGTAGATGCGCGCTTCAGCGGAACAGTTATCCGTTTCATGGACAACAATTTTTGTGATGCGTACCCCCGTTCCTTGTAAAACCTCAGGAGCAATTTTGAGCAAAAGGTACTTAGCTATCTCTTCTGCCGTAGGATTAAAAGGGCAGATGTATAGAGGTTTATTTGCGGGAACCTGTTTAAGGGCTTCTATGGTTTCAACATCTTTTTCATATAGAAGAAAAGTATGATCCCAATGTTCATCAATCCAGCCACCAATTTTCTCTTTTAACACAGAAAAATCGATGACACGACCAACATCATCGAGAGTGTCGGCCTCGGCAGTGATATCGACAGTGTAGTTATGCCCATGAGGAGTCGCACACTTACTCTCATGACCCATTACACGGTGACCTGCTGAAAACTTGATCCTTCGGGTGCAGGTAACCCCAGTACTGTCATTCATTTAGGCAAACTCCCTCGTTATTAAACGTATCCCTATACCCATTTTAGACTATCACCTGGATTTAACACAAAAACAAGTTATACCGATCGTGTTCCAAATTTTAAATCACAATCAATATATTTAATTCACTTGTACTGTGAAGGGAACAGCTACATAAAGAGACATCACAACGATCAGCGAAAAGACAAACATCTGCCGGGCCCACTGTTTATCGTTCTTACAACTAAAACCTTTAGCACAAAGTACAATCCATCCGAGTCCCATGATGGTGGCAAGAACAAAAAAACCGTTACCGGTATAACCATACACACTTAGCAAAAGTGTAGCAGATATAAAGGCGATGATGTAAAGCATCATGTAAAACTTTGTTTCGCCCATTCCCCGAGTCACAGGCATAATGGGGATAGAGGCTTCTTTATAGTCATCTAATCGATAGATGGCAATCGCAAAAAAATGAGGCATCTGCCACATCACCATCATGAAGAAGAGGATAACAGCTCCAGCATCGATACGGTTGCTGACGGCACAGTACCCAACGACAGGAGGAATGGCTCCTGCTACACTTCCTATCAAAGTACCGTGCATCGAGTAGTACTTAGAAAAGCTATACAAAATAACATACACAAAAAAACCAGTGAAAGCGACAGCTACCGTGATGAGGTTTGTGAAGCTATATAAAACTGCAGCGCCGGAAAGCCCAAGGAACACGCCGAACATGATTGCTCCATAAGCTGATATTGCACCCGTCGCCAAACCACGCCCTTTCGTTCGTTCCATTTTTTTATCTGTCTCGCGATCGATATAATTGTTGAATACACAAGATGAGGCAATGATGAGGGCTAAACCTAACATTGTAGCGATGAATAAGGGAACATCAAATGCTCCTTTTGAAGCCAAGGCAAAGCCACCGGCAGTTACAACAATATTTCCCATGATAATGCCTGGTTTCATAAGCAGACAATAATTCTTAGTTGCAAACGAATAAGAGGGGATCTCTAACCTTTCCATCTTCACTCCTAGAAACGATCAATATGTTTAACTCGGCTTTGCTTCTCTCACTATCTTCGTCCAGAAAATGTACAAAGCCGAGTTTACGATATATTACAAATAGCCACTCAATTGTCCAGAATATTTTTGAAATTGTTCACGATCGGTATACTTGATTCAAAATGGATTTTACAAGTAGGATATGATTCAAACCAGGACAGTATCATGCAACTAACGACTATTGAACTCCACAAAGAAGAGATGAAGTTTAATGCGGGTCATTTTACCATCTTTTCTGCTACCGAACGTGAACGCCTCCATGGGCATCAGTTCACCGTCCAAGCACAAATTACTGCTGAAGTGGGAGAAGGCGGCATCACTTTCGATTACGGTATTTACAAGAAAAAGATCATTCATCTCTGCAGGCAACTCAATGAAATATTCCTGATTGCCGGACACTCCCCATACTTAAATATCTCTCGTGATGACCAATATACCTATCTTACATTCAACGAGGAGAAAATCCCCTTTCTTGAAAAAGACATTTTTATTCTGCCAATAAGGAATGTCACTGTTGAAGAACTCTCTCAGTGGTTCATCACACAACTTACGAAGAATCCAAAAGAATTGGAGAAGCATCACATACATGAAATGACGATAAAAGTCTTTTCATCCCCAGGACAGTCCGGTAGCGCTTCGTGAAGTAAAGACTGATGAAAGATACGTTGATCATTACAGGAGCAAGTCGAGGAATTGGTAAAGCGACAGCTATCCATTTCGCGAAAAACAAATGGAATGTGGTCAATCTTTCGCGTAACCCCTGCTCTTACAAAATTGTCAACAATTTGACCGTCGACCTAACGGAAAAAGGCTGGAACGTACAACACGAGGAATCGATCAAAAAAGCTCTGAAGGATTGTGGACGCATCTCCTTAGTGCATAATGCTGGATTGTTAGTCAAAGACTCAGTTTGTGACATGAGTATCGGAACACTAAGAGAGGTACTAGAAATCAGTCTCATCGCTCCCACCATACTTAATAATATGATCATTCCCATGATGAAGAAAGGATCCTCCATCCTCTATATTGGTTCCACCCTTTCCGAAAAAGCGGTAAGAGACACAGCTTCCTATGTAACGGCTAAACATGGTGTTAATGGACTGATGCGAGCCACATGTCAAGACCTTCATGGAAAAGGCATTCATACAGCATGTATCTGTCCCGGCTTCACAGAAACAGAAATGTTATTCACACACTTGGGAGAAAATCAACACATAATCGATACCATTGCAGAAAGTATGTCTGAAAAAAGATTGATCCAGCCAGAAGAAATGGCAGAGTTTATCTTCTATTGTGCGAACTCCCCTGTCATTAATGGAGCCACACTACATGCTCACCTCGGACAAATTGAGCACTGAGTCACAGTTCAAATAGCTACCCAAACCTTATCAATAATGGCGAAGCCATGACACAGAAAACGAGCCTGGGGTGTAGGGGCGAGCTTGCGAGCCCCGAAACCCCAGGATAATACCAGATAATATGATATTATCTATGAAAATCATGACTCTCATAATTTAGAATCGTTTTGGTTTTTGAATTCATCGGGCACTGGAAGCCTTACCTCATGCTCCGATAAACCCAGAGGGCTTATCATTTTCATTTTTGCAGTGGTAGGGTTAACTTCAGGGTTACCTTTAAACAAACGTGGAATATATATATCACTTGCCAATCTAGATTCTATTTGCAGTACTCCGAAGCCAAGTGAATGGACACCACAGTCGCAACGAACTTGATAAGGTTGCCCATTATTCACCATATGCCATGTATAGGATTTGCCTCCAAAAATACCTGTAGTTTTTCCTTCTGCTAAATTATATTTTTCATAGAAAGCCGCAATGTTATCGCAGGACGTAAATGATTCAGTAGTGTTTTTTTGATCAGCTTCATTGGGATCAAACGACATAATAAACTCCTTCAGGTTTTCTTATTTCTTTCTGATAACTCGACCGTTATTGTTTCTTTGATTGAATTCAAAAAAAGGCCTACCTGTGTAGGTTTTCCTTTGAAAGCAGTGGTAAGTTCATAACGTAATAATAATTCTCTAATGAAAAAAATCATCT
>JBCDHL010000016.1:0-11950 GCA_038750095.1 Chlamydiota bacterium | reverse complement strand
GCTGTTATCACCGAGGGGTAATGGGCTACAGAACCCCAAACATCGACCGTATCGCTGATGAAGGGGCTTTATTTACCGACTGGTACGGTCAACAAAGTTGTACAGCTGGCCGAGCAGCCTTTATCACGGGCCAATCACCGATAAGAACCGGACTGACAAAAGTTGGCCTACCTGGTGCTGAGCTTGGATTAAAAAAAGAAGATCCGACCATTGCGGAACTTCTTAAACCTCATGGATATGTGGCTGGTCAGTTTGGAAAGAATCACCTTGGAGATCTTGATGAACATCTGCCAACAAACCACGGTTTCGACGAGTTTTTTGGAAACCTCTATCACCTAAATGCTGAAGAAGAGCCTGAACATCCTGATTACCCGAAGGATCCGAATTTCAAGAAAGAGTATGGACCAAGAGGTGTGATTCACAGCTACGCGAATGGGAAAATTGAAGATACGGGCCCACTGACTAAGAAGCGTATGGAAACCATTGATGAAGAGGTGACAAAAGAGGCAATTCGATTTATCGAAGAGGCACATAAAGCTGATAATCCATTTTTCGTTTGGTGGAATAGCACAAGAATGCATATCTGGACACATCTTAAAGAAGCTTCTAAAGGAGTGACGGGTTTAGGTGTTTACGCTGATGGAATGGTTGAGCACGATGCTCTTGTTGGACAGCTATTGAAAAAACTTGATGAGCTTGGAATCGCTGACAACACAATCATCATTTATTCAACAGATAATGGTGCAGAGGTGATGAGTTGGCCTGATGGAGGCACGACACCGTTCCGCGGTGAGAAAAACACCAACTGGGAAGGAGGATTCCGTGTACCATGTCTTGTCAAATGGCCTGATGTGATTAAGCCAAAAACGGTAGATAACAGTATCGGATCGCATGAAGACTTTTTCCCAACCTTATTGGCAGCCGTTGGTGATTCTGATATCAAAGAACAGCTTCTTAATGGGAAAACGGTCAATGGGAGAAAATATCGCGTTCACATCGATGGATACAATCTTTTGCCATACTTTAAAGGAGAAGTTAAAGAGTCACCAAGGAAGGAATTTTTGTACTGGAGTGATGACGGGCAACTTCTTGCCTTGAGGTATGATGCTTGGAAATTGGTTTTTCTTGAACAAAGAGCTCATGGGTTAGATGTATGGCAAGACCCATTTGTTACTTTGAGGCTTCCTAAACTGTTTAATTTGCGATCAGATCCCTTTGAAAGGGCTGACCATGAAGCTATCGATTACAATAGATGGCGAATAGACCACATGTTTGTTCTTGTACCTGCACAAAAGTATGTGGGCAGATGGATATCTACTTTTAAAGAGTTTCCTCCTAGACAAAAACCTGCGAGTTTTAACCTCGATGCTGTGATGGAGAAACTCAAACAGTCGAATAGCGGATGATCTATACAGATGGGTATAACTGACGATAAAGATCAAGGAATTGGTCGATAGATAGATCCTCAGGACGACACTGAGGATTAATTCCGATTGATTCAAGGCATGCAGAAACTTCTTCTAAAGGAAAGAGCTTGGAAAGTGACTTGCGCAGCATTTTTCTTCTCATCTGGAATGCCGTGCGTGTCATTTCGAAAAATTTATCTTCTACTATATCGCTGGGTGGTGACTTCAAATCCATTGCAACAATTGCAGAGTGAACTTTGGGAGCTGGGTGGAAACAGTTCCGTTTGACCTGAAAGGCATAGGTAGGATCGGAGTAATATTTTACGTATACGGTAAATGATCCATACTCCTTACAGCTAGGGGAGGAGGTTAGGCGATGGGCGACCTCATCTTGTACCATGACAATGATTTTCGAAAATAGGTGATTTAATGGAAGAAGCTTTTCTAGGATGGGAGTTGTTAGGTGGTAGGGGAGGTTGGCAATGACTTTAGCTTTTTTTCCCTTTTTGATGGCTTCTTCGATTTTTTCTTTAATAGGAAAAGTCATGATGTCTTGATTGTAGAGAGAGAGAGATCCAGGAAGGTTCATAAGCCTTGGAAGAAGGTCACACAGTTGACGATCCTTTTCTACAGCGATAACGTGTGCCTGTTCATTGAGAAGTAGCTCTGTGAGGGCTCCAGGACCAGGCCCGATCTCTAAAACGACATCACCAGGGGTAACTTCAGCTGTCGCTATGATTTTATTGAGAATGTTGCCGTCAATCAGAAAATTTTGTGAGAGAATTTTTTTAGGGCTAAGACCGTTATCTAACAGAAACTGCCTCAATTCAGATGGACGATAGATTGGCATGGCTGTCAGTGGAGAGTAAATGGTTGAAAATCGTCAGGTAGCGACGCAATGATTTCCTCTTCATCCACGTGGAAATGCTCGCGTAAATGTTTGAGGTAGGCGTCAGTTTCCTCGTCCATTGCATGATTACGTATTTGGTTGGTTAGTTTTGTCTCGACTTCGGCGAAAGGGACGGGGCCACCCTCGATGAACTTTTCGACATGGAAGATACGCACGATTTTTTCATTGCTACTTCTTACTTTGTGGACTTGAGGCTCACTGAATGTATTGTTTCTCAAACCTGCGAGTGCTATCCTGTAGGATTCTGAAACCTCTTTGTCATTATGGTGCAGAGGCTTGGAAAGGTTGTATTTAGTGTTTTTGTCGATAAGTCCGATGTTGTTGAGTTTTTCTTCCATCTCGTCAAGGGGAACATGCTTTTCTGTTAATAACCGATATGCAGCGTTAGCAATCTCTGCGGCACGTGTTGCATCTTTGTGGCGGACAGAAAGGATACGATAGTCCCACTCAGTAGGA
The DNA here is from genome assembly GCA_038750095.1 of Chlamydiota bacterium. GTDB lineage: Bacteria > Chlamydiota > Chlamydiia > Chlamydiales > Criblamydiaceae > JAJFMC01. The sequence goes on along the minus strand of JBCDHL010000016.1, from coordinate 9,178 downwards.
CGAATGTTCTCAACTGCGAACTCTTCATAAGCCTTAAGAAGTGCTTGAGGTGTAATCCTTTTCTGCGCCTTATTACTAACACGAGCCCCCATCATCCTTTTGATCGTAAGGTCACCTTTAACAATTTCGTAGGCTTCTTCATAGCTCATTCCTAATCTGTCAAGGTTGGAGATAATGTTCGGACCAAACAAGGTCTCCATTTCTTGACGAATATCTCCAGTGGTCAAAGGTAACTTTACCTCTTCAGCGTCAGAGAGAATCAGCTCTTTATCGATGAGGTCGCGAAGGGTCACTTTCCAATTGTATTGATAAAACTGGTATTTGGTTTCGTCAGAGTCCGCGTACTGAGGAAACTGTTTGTAAAAGATCACGTCGAGTTTTTTCATCAGGTCATATACACTGATCGGTTTTCCATCAACAACCGCCAGAATACGGTTATTGACCTCTACTTTTTTAGGGGCCGTGGAGGAAAACAAAAAAGGAGCGTTTTGCCTTGAAAACAAAGGTGTGGAGCAAAGAATGGCTACACACAAAGTATGAATAAAGTATCTGTTTATCATGTATAAAACCTCGGAATTATGAAGACCTATGGTATATTATTGCCTTTTTTTTTAACACTAAAAACCGCACCGAAGAAACCGTCCATTCCTCCAGAAACAGGCAGAATTTCAAGGGGAGGAGAGTCCAACTCTAGATCATAAGTATTTAAGAAGTGTTCTACCTGCTGTTGGTTCTCTTCTGGTAAAATACTACAGGTCGCATAGACGATCTTTCCGCCTGCCCTAACAAAGCTCAATGCTTTCTCAAAAATTAAACGTTGCTGTCCCACAAGATTAGAGAGTGTTTCCTCATTAAACCACCACTTCATATCGGGGTTTCTACGTAATGTTCCAGTGCCACTGCAGGGGGCATCGACGAGGACCCAGTTCATTCTTTTTTTTAATCGCTTTAGCCCTTTTGTATCTTCGCTATGAATGATCTGTACATTTTGAGCTCCAGCTCTGCGCAGCCGCCGTTTTGCTTCTTGGAGAGCGTTGGTTCTGATGTCGTGGAGGTAGAGCTGACCTTTTTGCTGCATTTTAGCGGCGATTGCAAGTGATTTGCCACCGGCACCGGCACAGTAGTCCAGTACTTGCTGCCCAGGTTCTACTTTCACCAGGTTCGATAAAAGCTGGCTCCCCTCATCTTGCACTTCAAAAAATCCCTTTCGATATTCTTCCATGCCCAAGATGTGGAGGTTCTTACCAAAAATGATGCCTTCACTTGCTTCTTGCGATAGAGAAATATCGTAAAGCCCTTTCCAACGGTCAAATAATGATTTTCGATCGGTTTTAAGAGTATTGACTCGTATGGTTAGGGGAGCTCGTTCGTTGAAAAGCTCACATAAATCGCAGGCTTTTTCTTTGCCATAATGATTAACTAATAATTTAAACAGAGCTTCCGGACAACTGTGACGTTGGTGAAGAGGTAGGTCATGGTTTTTCTGTAACTGATCAATCGTTTGACTGGAGAGTAGTTCATAACTTACTCGCCAATTTCCCGGCTTAAGAGTAATGGCTTCTAATAATCCTTTCCAACGGAGTAGTTGATATGCGCTGTTTCCGATATCAGCACGATCTTTTGAGCCCAATGCTTTATTTGCACGAAAGTATTCACTCATGACCAGGTCCAATGGTAGCATTTTTTTTGCATAGGTATCCATGAGTTGATAAAGGTGGTAATCTCTGAAAGGGATTTTTAACATTATTAAAAAGTTTTGTAAATTTATAAATATGTTTTCAACATGGTATAACGATTTGTATTAAAAATCAAGGGGGTATATTTTTTTATTGAATTTATACTGAATGAAATTGGAAATTACGCTTGATAGTCATTCTTTTTGCCTCTGACTTTGTGTTCGATCTTGGTAACTTGTCTAAAGTTACCTGCGATCTCCACACTTTGTCAGAAGTAAAAATCTCTGACTATCAAGGGTAATTTCCAGTTTCATTCATTATAATCTTTCCGTTTTTTGTACATTACTCTTTTTTATACCGAATTATAGCGATCGTGATTCAAAATTTGAAATCTTGAATTACGATCAGTATAAAAAAGTTATTGCCTCTTATAACGTAGTAAGTAAACTTCGGTATAATGGTCGTATTTCAAAGCGAGTATTCCATGGTCAACTCTTACAAGCAACTGCGATGGGTCGTGTGGGGGCTGGCGACAGCGTTCTTTTTTTATGAGTTTTTTCTCCGTGTCGCACCAAGCGTTATGCTAAACCAGCTAACCACTGCATTTCACATAGATGCCGCACTTGTTGGTACGTTAAGTGCGGGGTATCTTTATGTTTATGCTCCGATGCAAGTTCCTGTTGGAATATTAATTGACAGGTATGGTGCGAGGACACTATTAACTCTTGGTACAGTTTCTTGTGGTGTTGGATCCATTATTTTCGGTCTTGCTGAAACCTATGATATCGCTCTTCTAGGCCGTGGCCTTATGGGTTTTGGCTCCTCTTTTGCTTTTGTCGGAATGGTATATGTCGGATCACACTGGTTTTCCCATACGATGCTACCTTTACTTGTAGGAATGGGAAACTCTTTCGGGATGATGGGTGCTTTGTGGGGTGAAGATGCCCTTGGGTTAATCATAACACACTATAGTTGGAGAGCAGTTTCCATCTATTTGGGGATAGTCGGAATTTTACTTGGCGTAATGATCGTCGTACTTTTCTTCTTTGTACCAAATCACATTAAGCCAAAACATGAACGTGCTGAAACATTCTCAAGTGTGTGGCGTAATTTAAAAGTTGTCTGTGTCAGTAAGGAAACATGGTTAAATGCAATCATTTCGCTCATGATGTATGCAACAACAACAGGATTTGCAAGCCTTTGGGGAGTTAACTTTGTCAAAGTTGCTTATGGTTTAGATATTGATGAAGCGGCATTTCTTGTCTCTTTAGTTTTCTTAGGGTGGATGATGGGAGGGCCACTTACGGGCTATGTCGCTGAGAGGCTCTTTTCGCGCAAGTATCTACTCATGATTTCTTCGTTTTTGGCGGGTATCTGTATTTCACTAGCCATCTATGTGACAACCTTTAGTGAGATAGAGCTTTCTCTCATCTTTATTCTAGTAGGAGTCTTTTCGTCTTCACAGCTCTTAACCTTCAGCTATGCTGTGGATATCAATCCCAATAAAGCAAAAGGGACTGCTATTGCTCTGACAAATTTTTTGGTGATGATTACAGGATCGGCAATTCAGCCTTTTGTGGGGTATTTAATGGATCTTCACTCAGGGCATATTAGCGATAATGGAACATCAACTTTAGTCGTAGAGGATTATCAGTTTGCATTCTACTGCTTTCCTCTTTCTTTTTTCCTTTCTTTCGTACTTTGCTTCTTCTTGAAGCCCGAGGAAGAATTGACATAAATTTTTAACCTGGTTTTTTACAAAAAATATCTTGATCGTAAGTGAGGTTATGACTAACTTACACCTATACAGGTCCATTGTTTGGAGTTTACATGATAAAACATCTACTTTTTTTGAGCTTATTTTGCTTTGCGTTGACTAACTCGTCTTTTGCTCTTGTCGGTGGCGCAGGATTGGAGTTTGAGGAGCTAATCCCTAGAGACTCTTTTGATCCCGATACGATCGAAACACTCGATGGTCAAGTGACTGAAATCTTGAACGTCCCGAAAATGACTGGGATGGGTAATGCTACTGTTTTGCGTTTTGGTGGACCGAGCGATTCTATATACATTATATTAGGTCCTGATTGGTACTTGAAAAAGCAAAGTTATGAAGCCGATGTAGGTGACTTACTTACTGTGCGTGGATCGAAAATTCAATACAAAGATAAGACTGTAGTGATTGCTTCAGAGATTATTAGCGGCGAAAATATATTGCATTTGCGTAATGAAAAGACAGGCAGTCCTGAGTGGAGCGAGTGGAGAAAAGGTGAGGAAATATTTTACAAAAATTATAAGTGGTAGCTGGTTCTCATGAATAACGCAAAAATTATTGGAATCAGTATCGGAAGGTTACTGATTAGTCTATATTTTATCTGGAGTAGTGTTGCTCATTTTTTTAAGTTGAATGAACTGATAGAACTCTTTGAAGTTCACCAATACCCTTCTCCACAGATTTTTGCACTTGGGTATCTTGTGTTGACAGTGCTTGGTGGGTTGATGATATTTTTTGGGTTTAAGGCGCGTTTTGGTGCGCTAATCTTGATTATTGTGTCGGGAGCTGCATTATTGACTTTACATAGTTTTTGGGATACGCATCCCGGTGAAGATTTTGAACAGCAAAAGCTCTACTTCCTTCAGCAGTTGGGTCTGATTGGAGGCCTTTTTTATGTTCTTTGTTGTGGTTCAGGTGCTTTCTCCGTTGATATGAAAGCAGACAAGGTGAAAGGGAAGTCTAAAAAATCATAAAAACTAATTTTTATTTTAATTCGGTATATTAGTTTGTTTTTACTAATAAGAAATGGTATCATAAACTCTTTGTAATTAGGGTGATCAATTTGGGATTAGTAAAGAAAACCTTTTCAGGCTATACGTTAAAGAAAATCATTTTATCACTTCTATCGTTTGTTATTATTGCTTTTGGACAGCCGGCCTTATTATGGTGGATGGGCCCTATAGCAGCATCCATAGGTTTTGCGCTCTTCTGGCTCACGACCTTTGATGTGAACGATTCTGCTGTTCGCTTTTTTAGAGGGTTGTTTTGGTTTTTTAGTGTTCAACTTGTTCAGCTTTATTGGTTTGTGTCTCATCCCTATGCATATATATACCCTGTATATTTGGGCCTATGTTTGATGATGGGCATACAATTTGGCCTATTGACATCGTTTGTGACCAGAGAGAAGTTGACGGCACTTAAGGGGATCGTAGCTGTCGCTGCATTTTGGGTTGTTATGGAGTGGTCCCGCCTGTTTATCCTCTCAGGATTTTCATGGAATCCGGTTGGCTTATACCTTAGTACAACATTTTATGGCATACAATTCGCCTCGCTGTTTGGTGTGTATGGAATGTCGTTTTGTGTCATTTTAGCAAACATTCTCGCATTGAGATTAATCATTTTTTCTCTTAACAAGGGAAGAGCGATTGCTTTTGCTGTTTGTGTGATGATGCCCTACGGTTATGGGGTGGGGCACTATATGTATCATAACGCTTCAAATCGAAGTGACGATTCATTCAATGTTGTTCTTGCTCAAACTGCTTTTCCTGTCGAAGAAGCACTTGGAATAAATAGCACTTCTCAATTTGTCGCTTATGTGATTGATGAGTGGGAACAGATCTTATCCATCACAAAGAAAAATATTGGACAGGATGTTAATTTGGTTGTCTTACCAGAATTTGTCGTTCCTTTAGGAACCTATACTTTTATCTACCCTTATGAGACAGTAAAATCTCGTTTTGAAAGGCAGTATGGAACTGAAAATTTAAAGCACCTCCCATTGCTCAAGTTGCCATTCGCGAAAGAAATTCAAACAGCAAATGGGAAAGCATATTTTGTAAACAATGCTTATTGGGCTCAAGCCATTGCCAATACTTTTGACGCTCCAATTCTACTCGGATTGGAAGATGTTGATGAAGTAGGTGAGGGAGAAATGGAATATTACAGTGCAGCAGTAATGATTCAACCCAATAAAGAGCTGGCTTCTCATTGGCCTTATGAATCTCAGAGGTACGAAAAACGTGTGCTTGTCCCCATGGGTGAGTATATTCCATTTGAATTTTGCAAAGAATTAGCTAAGTCCTACGGAGTGCAGGGATCTTTTACATGTGGCAAAGAGGCGAAAGTGTTGAATGGCCACACAGTTCCAATTGGTGTTTCTATTTGCTATGAAGAAACATTTGGAAACCTTATTCGTGAGAGCAGAAAAAATGGTGCAGAAGTATTTGTTAATTTAACGAGTGATGTCTGGTATCCTGACTCAACCTTAACTTCTCAACATTTAGAACATGCAAGGCTGCGCACTGTGGAATCTGGCGTTCCGCTTATTCGGTCTTGTAACACTGGTATCACCTGTGGAATCGATAGTTTCGGGCGTACAGTTGATTTTCTCGAGGAATATGATGTGGAGGGTCATTGGAATGCAGATTCCCTCTACACAAAAGTTCCTAAGTATCACTATAAAACACTGTACACAGAAGTTGGAGATGGTTCTATTATTGGTTTTTGTGCGATAGCCATCACTATTTTTTTGTGCTCCAATAGGAAAAAGAAAAAGTTCTTTTAATTTCAAATTTTGAATCACATTGGGCTGGCATTCTTCAGAAAACTGTTGAAATATTACACATTAAAGCCTATGATGTGTTCACGATCGATTAGTTTAAAATTTAGAGAAAATATTTTGACTGCAGTCACCAAGGGTGTCTCTACGAAGACACGTTACCAACGAACCCTCATTAAAGAAGTTTCTTATACTGGGATTGGTATTCATACAGGGCAGTGTGTTCACATGCGCTTCCTTCCCGCTGAATCAGGAACCGGCATCGCTTTCCGAAGAACAGACCTTCCAGATTTTCCCACGATTCCTGCTACGGTCCGCTATGTATGTGACACAGCACGGTGTACGACAATCGGTATTGGGGATGTCCACATCCATACTATCGAACACGTTATGGCGGCTCTCAAAGCATACAAAATCGACAACCTCATCGTAGAGGTGTCAAATCTTGAGCCTCCCGTCGCAAACGGTGGATCCGATGCTTTTGTTAAAATGATTGAAGAGGCTGGTATCAAAGAGCTTGAAGAAACAATACCTATTTTTTCAATTCCGCATCCTGTATATTGGTCAGATGGAGATATTCACCTCGTTGCTCTCCCATACGATGGGTTCAAAATCAGCTACACCCTTGACTACCCGAACTCTCCGGCACTAAAAAGTCAATATCGCTCGATAACAATTACTCCTGAGACTTTTAAAAATGAACTTTCTCTCTGTAGAACATTCTCTCTTTACGAGGAGGTTTCCGCTCTCATGGACATGGGATTGATTCGTGGAGGAAGTTTAGATAACGCCGTCATTATCAAAGGGGATGTTATTTTTAGTAAAGAAGGTCTGCACTTTCAAGATGAAATGGTTAGACATAAAATTTTAGACATGGTTGGCGACCTGTCCCTCATCGGTTATGATATCGACGCTCATATTATTGCTGTAAAAGCTGGCCATGGCTCCAATTTTGAACTCGCAAAAAAAATTCTTCAAGCCCTTAAAATGGAGAAGCCATTATGACTCAGCTTGATACTTCATTCGATATTAAACAAATTTTGGAGATAATTCCTCATCGCTATCCTTTCCTCTTGATTGATAAGATTTTGGATGTTGACACAGAAGCAGGAACTATTGATGCTCAGAAAAATGTGACGATTAATGAAGAGTTTTTTCAGGGACATTTTCCCGGTGCGCCCATTATGCCCGGTGTGTTGATTCTCGAGGCTATGGCACAAGCAGGTGGGGTACTCGTATACCTTAAAGACAAACCTGAAAAAGAAACGATCGCCGTATTGATGAATATCAAAAATGCAAAGTTTCGAGTACAGGTGAAACCCGGTGATGTTCTGATCATTAAATGTGAGGGATTACATTTCAGCAGCAAAGGCGGAAAGATAAAAGCTTCGGCATATGTTGAGGACAAAATTGCTTGTCAAGCCGAAATGAGCTTTTGTCTTGTCGACAGACAAAGCGTATAGATAAAAAGTTAACCATTAAGCGAAAAGATAGATACATGGAAAAGAGTAATATACACCCGACTGCCGTTATCGAAAACGGTGCAAAGATTGGAAAAAATGTCGCGATCGAACCTTATGTGATTATCAAGAAACATGTCACAATTGAAGATGGCGTGACCGTTATGTCACACGCTTATATCGATGGCCATACAACGATAGGTGAGGGAACAACCATTTTCCCTTCAGCAAGTATCGGAACAAAAACTCAAGACTTGAAGTTCAAAGGTGAGACCACTTATGTAAATATAGGGAAAAACTGCACTATTCGAGAATTCGTGACCATTAACTCTTCATGTAATGAAGGATCCTGCGTGAGTGTAGGCGACAACTGTTTAATCATGGCATATTGCCACATTGCCCATAACTGTAAAGTTGGTGATGGTGTCATCATGAGTAATGGTGCTAGTCTAGCAGGACACGTTATCGTTGGTGAATATGCCATTATTGGTGGAATGACTGGCGTTCATCAGTTTGTCAGTATCGGTCCTCACGCGATGGTCGGTGGAATGAGCAGAATTTCTCACGACATCCCTCCCTACACAATTGGTGGTGGAATTCCTTTCAAATTTGGTGGTCTCAACATCGTTGGTCTCAAAAGACATAACTTCCCTCTGCATACACGAAAAGAACTTGCAAAAGCCTTCAGATATGTATGCCGATCAGCATTGAGATTTGACCAAGCAATTCAAAAGTGTGAAGATGAACTTGACCCACTACCCGAGGTTCTTCATTGGATAGAGTTCTGCAAAGGGTCGAAGCGAGGCCTAATGGGCCTTCAAGGGGCAATTAAAGAAAGTTTCGAAGTTGAACAAGAAGATGATGATGAAGATCATAGTGCTGTCCTCGCAGAGCAAAAAGTGTTGACACATGGTGAACCTTTAATGTCCTCTCAATAAGATATTAGAGGTCGACCACATGAAAGTCATTTTTTTTGGAACTCCAGTATTTGCCGCAACTATTTTGCAATTTTTAATTGATCATGAAGTGGAAGTTGTCGCGGTTGTTTCAAAACCCGACAAGCCTATTGGACGCTCAAGAAAGCTAGTACCGACTCCTGTTAAAGAGGTTGCTCTTGCTCATAGCATTCCACTGTATCAACCTGAGAAAATCTCGGCGCCTAATGTTGCAGATGATCTTATTAAATACGATGCTGATGTGTTTGCTGTAGTAGCATACGGTGAAATTCTCAAGCAGCACATTCTCGATATGCCCAAAAAAGCTTGTATTAACCTTCACGCATCCCTTCTTCCGAAGTATAGAGGTGCAGCTCCGATCCAACAAGCCATCATCAATGGGGAAAAAGAGACGGGCGTTACAGTGATGCATATGGTAAAAGCAATGGATGCTGGGGATATCATTAAAGTCGCTAAAACTCCGATTGATATCAATGAAACATACGGAGAGGTTCAAGATCGTTTATGTGATATAGGCTCAGTACTATTTTTCGAGG
>JBCDHL010000015.1:0-12005 GCA_038750095.1 Chlamydiota bacterium | reverse complement strand
TTTATTTATTTATTTAATTTGCAAGTTTTTTTGTTGTTTGTTATGTAATTTGTGAATCAGAAATAGGAGTTTAGCAAAGAAAAAGGTGGTTTTTAAAATATTATCTATTACTTAAAGGGTAGTAATGACTATTGCGATCAATTATGATAATCGTTAAACTCTTTATTTAGTGTATTAACATTTATGGAGATAAAGTGAATACGAAGAGTGAACCAAGCAAAGGAAGCTTGTTGTCTGCAGTGCTTCTCGTTGCAGGATGCTGTATTGGAGGCGGTATGCTTGCATTACCTGTCGGATCGGGCGCAAGTGGATACCTTCCTTCCGTTGTGATGATGACATTGTGTTGGATCGCGATGACTCTTTCAGCATTGCTGCTAATGGAAGTCTGTTTGTGGATGGAAGAGGGGGCTCATGTCATTACGATGACCTCCAAAATTCTTGGCCCTGTTGGAAAGATTATCGCATGGATTTTATTTCTCTACATATCCTATGCTTCGCAGGTAGCCTATGCTGCAGGGGGCGGGGCGCAACTTTCACATTTTTTTCACGAACATTTAGGGCTCGAACTGACCAAAGATATGGGGGCGATGATTGTCACCGTCGTCTTTTTTGGGGTGATCATTTTTGGTGGGCAATTTGTTGGACGTGTTAACTCTTTATTTTTCACAGCTCTAGTCGTTGCTTATGTTGCCCTGGTCGCTTTAGGTACCGGAGAGGTCAAAACAAGCCTGCTTTTTCACCGAGATTGGTCGACAGCCTGGATGGCGATCCCATTGCTTCTTACAGCTTTTAGCTTCCAGACCATGGTACCTAGTTTGACGCCTATACTGAAGAGCCACACAAATGCGCTAAGACTCTCCATTATTGGTGGTACGACGATTGCTTTTATCGTTTATTTGATTTGGCAGACGTTGATCTTAGGAATTATCCCGGTACAAGGAGAGCACGGTCTGATTCAAGCAAATCTACAAAGTGTTCCATCCACACAGTTTTTAGGGTCTCATGTTGAGACAAAGATTTTTGTTTATATCGCTGAGTTTTTTGGTTTTTTTGCCATTATCACCTCTTTTTTGGCTATAGGGCTCGGGCTTTTTGATTTTCTATCCGATGGTCTCAAAATCAAAAAGCAGGGGAGTGGTCTGTTGGTTTTGACTCTGTTGATGGTGATTCCAACTGTGATTTTTGCCACCAAATTTGAAAGGGCCTTTATGGTTGCGCTGGATACCTCTGGTGGGTATGGCGATACGATACTGAATGGAATGATTCCTGTACTGATGGTCTGGATTGGTCGATATAAGCTTGGATACAAAAGTGAATTTCGTGTTCCCGGCGGAAAAATCATGCTTGTCCTCGTATTTGCTTTTTTCTTGATATCATTGTTATTGGAAATATTTATGCACACAGGTATTTTGTCTTCTAGCTATGAAGCTTATGACCTCTTAGAGGTTCATAATGTAGAACAGATTATGGAGTAAAAGAAAATGAGTTTAATGACCGCTTTCAAAGCTTTCTTCAAAGCGCTTAAAAACCCGAAGAAAGCCAAACAATTTTTAGAAGAGCAACCTGTTGTAAAAAAGGAAAAAACGGACCCCTCACACCTTCGGCTTCTTAATTTGCTTCAGGACTCCGGTCGCCTTGTCGATTTTTTAAAAGAAGATATATCGAAATTTAATGATGCTCAAGTTGGCGCTGCCGTCAGGAAAATTCACTCAGACTGTAATAAGAGTTTAGAGGAATATGTGACGATTCGCCCGATTATGGAAGAAGAAGAGGGGCAAAATGTCGCTATTTCAGAAGGGTATGACCCTGCGAACATTAAAATTGTCGGTAAGGTGAAGGGGCAGCCTCCTTTCAAAGGGAAACTGATTCATAAGGGATGGCGTGCACATAAACGTTCTCTGCCCAAACAGGTCGGAGATCTATCGACGGAAGTCATTCAACCTGCTGAAGTAGAAATTAAATAGTAAGAGGCTCTTGCAAGACTTTGGCTCAATCGATTTTTGAGCCAATTTTGTTGATTTTCGGCTTTTGACCCAAATTCACATACTATTGATAGTAGATGATTTGGGTCAAAACACGAAAACCGGCAAAAGGGCCAAAAAGCGATCAGCCAAAGTTTTGCAAGCGCCTCGAAATCTTAAAACCTTTTTTCGAGTCATGTGATGGATACAAACGCGAAATATATTATTGGCATTGATTTAGGAACAACAAACAGTACTCTAGCTTATACAAGTGCTGATGAAGATACCCCTCAGATCCACCAATTCTCCATTCCTCAAATTACAGCAAAGGGAACGCAAGGGGAAGAGACATCTTTGCCATCATTTATCTATTTACCATTAGATGAAGAGTTGGAAACAAAAACGGTCGCTGTCGACTGGGACCCAGAGCGTCAATATTGCGTTGGCGTTCATGCTAGGGTTAGAGGTGGAGAGCTTTCTGAACGACTGATTGCCTCTCCAAAATCATGGCTATGTCACTCCGGAATAGACAGGCGTGAGAGTATTCTTCCCATCACTCAAGAAGATGAGGAAGTGAAAAAAAGCCCACTCGACTCTATTGCTCTGATTCTTCAACATCTCAAGGAATCGTGGAACCAGCAATTCACTGATCACCCATTTGATCAACAGCAAATATTGATCACTGTTCCTGCTTCGTTTGATCCGAGTGCTCGACAATTGGTGCAAGAGGCTGCAGAGGTGGCCGAATATCCTGAAATCATCCTTCTAGAGGAGCCGCAAGCTGCATTTTACTCCTGGTTACAACGTAAAGAGGAAGAGTGGCGTAATGAGCTGCAAGTTGGTGACAAGGTTTTGGTTGTAGACATTGGTGGAGGAACAACGGACTTTAGTTTGATCACCGTTGTCGACCATGATGGGGATCTCTCTCTGGAGCGTGTTGCTGTAGGTTCACACCTTCTTCTCGGGGGTGATAACATCGATTTGAGCCTGGCCTATCTTGCAAAAGATAAACTTGAAGAGGAGGGTCATGACATCGATGATTGGCAGTTAACATCACTACAGTATGCTTGTCGCGATGCAAAAGAAAGGCTCCTTGGAGGCGATGTCGATACTGTTGATGTGACGATTATGGGCCGAGGAAGTAGTCTGATTGGTGGTACACTAACAACAAGTTTATCAGCAGAAGAGGTACAGCAAATTGTGCTGGATGGCTTCATGCCTTCTGTGGAAGCTACCGATCGCTCGATAACGGATACGCGTACAGGAATGCAACAGGTGGGTCTTCCCTATGCACAAGATGCACGGATTACCGCTCAGCTCGCTAAGTTCTTGTCGATGACAGGTGAATCTGATTCCGATGATATGGAAAACTTCATTCACCCCACAGCTGTATTGTTTAACGGTGGAACGATGAAGGCATCGGCACTCCGTCAACGTATTGTAGACGTTTTAAACGAATGGAGCACTCAAGCGGGTAATGAACCTGTAAAAGAACTTTCAGATCATGAACTCGATTTTGCCGTTAGCCAGGGAGCTGTCTACTATGGTATCGCACGTAGTGGAAAAGCTATTCGTATTAAAGGGGGAACCAGCTGCAGTTACTATATTGGTGTTGAGGATGCCGTTCCTACAGTCCCGGGAAGAGAGACACCGCTTAAGGCTGTCTGCATCGTACCTTTTGGTATGGAAGAGGGGACAGAACAAGTGTTAGAGGGGCAAGAATTTTCTCTTGTTTTGGGGGAGCACGCACAATTTCGCTTTTTTAGTCACCAAACACCTAACCTCCTAGATGGTTCGGAGCCAGATGTAGGAACCATTGTCAAAAGGTGGAAGAAAGAATTAACGGAACTTCACCCCATTGAGACAGCTTTAGAAAAAGGTGACGAAGATGCTAAATCGATACGTGTGAATCTTAAGTCACGTGTCACAGAGCTGGGGGTCCTTGAGTTGTGGTGTGAAGCTGCCGATGGACGTAAGTGGAAACTCGAGTTCGATATACGCGAAGAGCAACAAGAGCTTTCCGTTACCTTATAAAAATAATTTTTACATGATACTCCTCTTTAACAAAACCCAAGAGGGGTGATAAAATCTGCTTTATTTTTCTAGTTCAGAGCAAAGAATTATTTAACAGGATGAGCAGGATCGCCTTCGGCGGCAGGATAAAATTTTTATGAAAAAATTCAGAATAAGCATTTCCCTACCTTTCAGATTATTATCCTGTCGCCGAAGACGATCCTGGTCATCCTGTAAAAAAAATTAAAGCTTTATAAGTATAAAGTTAATTGTTACGCCTGAAATCGAATAATAGTGCTCTGCTGCTTATTCAGCATTGACAAGTTCTGGTGTGGGTGCTTCGTATTCTGCATCGACACTTTCATCTTCACGAGTAAACTCCATGCTGAGAAGCTTGGAAACACCACGCTCCTGCATCGAGACACCAAAGAGTCTGTCACATATCGCCATCGTCCGCTTGTTGTGGGTGATGATGATAAATTGACAACGATCGATAAATTGCTGTACAACATTCACAAAACGCTCGACGTTGGAATCATCCAAAGGAGCGTCAATTTCATCAAGAATACAGAACGGAGCGGGCTTCACTTCGAAAATAGCGAAGAGTAAAGCGACGGCTGTCATACACTTCTCCCCACCGGAAAGGAGGTTGATGGAGCGCATCTGTTTACCTGGTGGTTTCGCGATGATCTCTATTCCAGCTTCTAAAACATCACCATCTTCAGTGAATTTGAGGTCTGCTTCACCACCACCAAAGAGGATTTTGAAGTTTTTCTGGAAATTTGCTCGTACGACATCGAAAGTCTCTTTAAATAGGGTTCGGCTTTGCCCGTCAAGTTCGGTGATGATTTCAATCAGCTCTTCTTTTGAGTTTGTCATATCATCGATTTCGTTATTGAGGAATTGATAACGGTCTTTGTGTTTATCATACTCTTCAATCGATGTCATATTGACTTCACCCTGAGCCTTCTCAAGGTCTTTACGTAGTTTGCGCACCTCTTTCTCAAGTTGGTCAATGGGTTTGTCGATGTCGAGATCGAGACCTCTGACATCATCGACATTCATGCTATAGCGTTCATTCAGTTCAGCCTCTAGAGATTTAATAACCGATTCTGCTTGCGCAGCTTGAATCCCTACTTTATGGCCCTCTTCTTCGAGTTTGCGAATTTTTTGATTTTCCGTGCTGATATTGTCTTCGATTCTTGTGATGACGGTTCGTTTTTTGTCGACTTCATTTTCTAGTTCTGAGCATGTCTCGAGAACGTCATTCAATCTTTCTTCAACTCCCTGGAGGATCTCGTCATACTCTGAAGTTTTCTCCTCGAATTGTTTCTGAAGTTTTCTATTGGTCTCAATCTCTTCTTGTAACCGACGTATTTGCTCAGAACCCTCTTCCTCTTGAACCTCCATTACGCGAAGGTCATGCTGCACTTTTCTAAGATCTTGCGTTACTTGTCGGTATGACTCTTCGATCTCGATTAATAGAGCTTTTTCTTTTTGGAACGACTCTTCTTTTTGCTTGAGTTGGATTGTAAGCTCTTCAGACCGTTGCTGTACAGCGTGAACTTTTTCGTGGGCTTCTTGATAACGTTTTTCTAGGTCCTTGATTGTGACAGCATAAATTTCGATTGTTTCGTTGAGAGCTGCCAATTCTTCTTTTAATTGGTCAGATTCTTTTTGATAGCGTTCATTCTCACCGAGTAGCTTTTGCAGGTCGAAGTTGCTTTCGACAAGAGTCATTTCATTGCGACGTATGGACTTGTCCGCTTCCATCCTTTTGGATTGTATCACACCACGTTTTTCTTGGAGCAGAAACAATTTTTTGTCTAAAGACTCTTTCTCATCTTCGAGTTCGATAATCTTTGCTGCTAATGTTTTGATTTCAGCTTCACGCATGAAGATATTGTCTTCACCCAGTGCACTGATGAAAAGGACTCCGTGACTATCGATGTAGCCACCCTCCTCTATCCAGACACAGCAATGAGGTTGAGACTTTATCAATGAAAATGCCGCTTTCTGGTCTTTCACAACAACGGTGTTAGAGAGAAGGTGCTCGGCAATTTTGCCACCACTAACCTGTTCCATAAAAGAATGTACGCCAGCTTCAAGAGAAGTTTTTTCGTTTTTGTCTAACAAGTTCTCTAGGCAGATGATAGAAAAATCTTGAAGCTCTTTTTCTTTAGCGAACTGTAGAATCGTCTTCAAATTTTCTGATGTTTCCGTAACCAGAGTCTGTGCATAGGGCTTGAGTGCAGCAGAGAGTCCCGCTTCCATCCCTTTCTTTGGGGTGATCATTTCATAGAGCCCTTTGACTTTGCCGCAAAGAGGACTATCGGCTGTTTCACTCTCTTTTAGAAGTAGCTTACTACTTTGAGAAAATCCTTCATTTTCATCCTGAAGTCTCTTTAATGCTCGATGGCGAGCTTCCGACTCTGTTAGCGTTCCTTGTGTTTCCTCGTAACGTTTTTGCATACCGGTGATTTCTTCAGCTACAGTCTCCTGCTCCAGATCTAGATCGTTTAAGTCAGATTTTAGGTTATCGACGACTGTAGAGAGCTTATCCACCTCTTTACGTTTAGCTGTTACTTGTGGAACCGTATCTTCTAAGTGTTTATCGACAGAGTCTTTTCTTTCGCTGAGTCTCTCTTTTCGTTCGGTGCTGTTCTCTAAACGTAAGTTGTTTTGTTTGAGTTCACCATCTAGCTGATTTTCTTCCTTCAGAAGTTTTAGGCGCTCTTGGTGAGACTCATGCTGTTCTAGGCGTAGTTCAGTGACAGTCTGATCGAGCTCATCAACCTTTTCTTTTTGACTTTCAAAAGAAGTTTGTTTTTCATCGTGCTCGGTCTGAAGTTCTCGACTTTTGAAAATGGCTTGAGTACTCTCACTTTTCCTTTTTTCGCCACGTTGCAGGATATTCTCAAGTTCTTGGTTCCACTTTGCCTCCTTCGTAGCCGTCTCTTTCATTCTTTCGTAGTTAGACTGCTTTTCTCTTGCTCGTATTTCTTTATCACTACGTGCTTGGTAGACCTCTTCGTTCCGTTCTCTAAGGACCCTTTCGCCTTCGATGAGGTTCTCTTTCGCTTGCTTCAGTTCTTCAGACAATTGATCAAGTTTGTTTTGACTATCCTTGACAAGTTCGCTCTTCCCTTCCATTTTGGTAACTAGGTCTTGACCTTTAGTTGAAAGAGAATCCCACTTGGCGAGAAATAGAGCCTTGTCCATCGACTCAAATAAGTTCTTGTTCTCTTTGTAAACGCGAGCTTCTTCAGCTTGCTGTTCTAGAATAACAATCTGTTTCTCGACCTCTTGGTGAATGTCTTTGATCCTGGATATATTGCTGTCTGCTTGTTCGAGCTTGCGTAGAGCTTCTCGTTTCCTTTGAAGGAAGCGTAGAATACCTGCTGCCTCTTCAAAGATGTAGCGTCTTTCAAGAGGGGAGTATTGGATGACTTGGTCGATTTTACCCTGTTCGAAGATAGAAAAAGCATTCTTTCCGATACCAGAGTCAAGCAGTAAACTTTGAATATCCTTCATCCTGACAGGCTGCCTATTGATCAGGAATTCTGATTCTCCACTTCTATGATAGCGACGAGTGATTTCTATTTCGTTGTAATCAACGGGTAGGATGTCTGCCACATCAGTGAGGGTGATGGTGACTTCGGCGAAATTCAATGGCTTACGTTTGGAGGTACCGGCAAAAATGACGTCTTCCATTTTTTTACCGCGCAGGGATTTTGCTGAGGTTTCACCCAGTACCCAACGAAACGCATCAGAGATATTTGATTTACCGCAACCATTAGGACCAACAATACCTGTGATTCCTTCATGGAAGTCGACCAAGACTCTATCGGCAAAAGATTTAAAACCAAGTATTTTAATACGTTTAAGACGCAAAGCATCCTCCTTTATTCTGCGAAACTGGAAAACAACTATATTACATCTTTTGGTAATTTCTGTTGAAACTTTCTGTCGGTTTTTTTTAAAAAAAATCTATTAGACTTTTGTGTCGATTCTGTTTCAAAATTAGGCTTTCTCAAAGCCAAAATTCCAAATTTTGAAACACGATCGGTAAAGTTCGCGAGATTAGGGGAGCATATGATTATTAATCGAAATTCATACCTTCAAGATATTGAATCTCTTTTGACACCTAGTGAAGATGAAAAATATATTGAAATCAACCCAAAAACCAGAAGGTGTTGGCGTTCAAGTGAGAAGCCTGATAAGACGAGGGTGGCCGAAATCTTCTACACACTCAATCAAGAACTTGCAGAAAGAATGTCAAACAAAGAGTTTCTTTCTATCAGTGAGTTAGAAATAAGAGTCATCTATCTGGAATCTATCAGCCAAAAAGTACGAGAGTTTTCAAGAACATTTTTCAGTGATGTAAATAGTTGGTACCGTACGATGTTTGCAGAAGTTTCTACTGAATATAGGCTTGAAAGAGAGTATAATCAAACGAAGGTAGAGAATCAGTATCTTCTTCTAAAAAAAACAATCAAACAGTATCAGCAGTCTGTCGCTTTATCCCTCGACAAAAGTTATAAATTAAGAGAAAAAGTTCTCAATATAGAATCGTTGGATACTGAAAACTTGGCTCCTGAAGAAATTTTGGAAATTGCGATCGTAGCTTTTGAACATTTTTGTAAAGAGGGTTCCGAGCTTTGGGTTTCTGCGCATGGTCAATTTCTTGCTCAAATGTATGACTGGATTGTTGAGGCTCTTGATAAGGGAGAAATTTCTTATGAAGAGGTCTATTACATTGAACGGGCAATTGAAAGGGGTGATAAATACTTTCCCGATTTCTGGGTGATGTTTTCAAGTCGAAAAGACTCACTGGTTTTTAATCAGTTTCAGTTGGTTGCACACAATGAACTATTGGATAGTTTCCTTAGGTATTATGATAGCGACGCAAAAGCTTTCAAAGTGACTTCTGAACAACTCGATCACTTAAAAACGGTCCAAGAACATCTGACGACAGGAAAAATTGAAGGTTTCTCGGGAAAAAGTTTACACGATATTTTGAGAATTCTCGATTTAGCATATTTTCAGTATGATAAAGAATTTTCACTGGAAACATTTAAAATTATTAATGAAAGGGACTTAGGAATTCGTTTGTCATGTGGCAAAGATGAGATTATTGTGAAGCTACAGACTATGACACTAGAAGCTGCAAAAATATTACAAAATAATTTTATTGGTAAAAATGTATTTGAGCTAAACCTTTCACAATTCAAAACATTGTTCGATGATGATGCCACTCAAACAGAGAAAATCTTGAAGATGCTTTTCAGACATTTACCAAGCATTGAGGTTCTCTGGTTACCCGTTCCCTGTGTTTTGAATGAGAAAAACATTCACCTCCTTAAAAAGCTAAAAAATCTTCGAACCATCCACCTAGATTTCACCTATTGCGTCTGCTACAACGATTTTGCTAAATTTTTTATTCCTTTATATGATCACTTGAAGCAGAAGGCTTGGAAGTTGAGCATAGAAAATATAGCACATCTAGGTAAAGATGAGGCTATTAAGCTCTTTGCACTTTTTCCAGAATCAAAATCAGTATCATTGGAAAATAATAAATGTGTCACAGACGATGATGTGATGAGAATATGCGTAAACCTCCTGTTTCTTGAGTCATTAACTTTGAATGGTTGTACAGGTATTCATAACAAAGCACTAGAACATATCGGAGAGTACGCAACAAAACTGCAGGAGTTAAATATACAAAACTGTGCCAATGTTACCGAAGAGGGAGTTATCGAACTTCTAAAAGTCATAGGCGATCGGTTACTCAAATTTGACGTGGGTGGTTTGAAAATGACAACGGTGGTTGCTTCTATCCTTGCAGATTACTGCAAAAATATTGAGAGTTTAAGTTTTGGTGGATGTTCCCACATCACAGATGTTTCTGTGAAGATCATTTTATCGGAGTGCAAAGAAATACGATACTTTAACCTTAAAGAGACCTCCGTAACCGATGAAAGCGTTATAGCTCTAGCAGAAAGGGGACATCAGTTGGTTCGAGCCAGTTTTAATGGGTGTGAAAAAGTAACAGGAGAATCGATTAGAACACTTCTGGAATCCTGCAGAAATCTTGAAGTACTAGACATTCGTGGAACTGCAGTGACAGACGCTGAGCTCCAAAAGCTACAATTCGACTTTCCCAATGTCATCTAACAAATTTCCCTATCTTCAAGTTGTGCCAATTTTTGCAAATCAGAACAGTAGGGGCTTTGTTCGAATAAGTTATTGTAGATAGACTGGATGATACTTTTCACCCAATCGGGTAATTGGGGGTGAAGACTATAGTACACCCATTGTCCTTTCCTCTCATGAGACACTAGCCCAGACTTTCTCATCAGGGCTATGTGTCGTGATATTTTAGGCTGGATACAGTCTAAAACTTCACAGAGTTCACAAACGCATAACTTTCCCTTCTTCTGGAGTAGAATCAAACAACGTAGACGCGTGTTATCAGAAAGAAGGGAAAAGAGTTCGTTAGGATCAACCATTATTAGAAAGCCTTGGTTTTGTTGCCTTAATTTTTGCGGAGACAACATAGTTTTCTGCATCTGAACCGGGCACCCACTCTTTAATAAACATGCGGCTGTCCTGCTCTGGCTCTATCTCAATATTTGAAAACCCTGCTTCTGCTAACATGACTTTCAGATCTTTAATAGTCACAGCTCCCGAAATACAATTGCAAAATAATTCGCTATCGTCTCTCATCTCTTTAGGCAAAGGTTTGAAGGCGACAATATCTGAAATGGCCAGCCTTCCTCCTTCCTTCAGAACGCGAAATGACTCTTTGAAAACATTTTCTTTGTTAGTAGAGAGGTTAACAACACAATTAGAAATAATTGCATCTATGCTATTGTTTGGCAAGGGTAAATGCTCGATTTCACCTAATAAGAATTCCACATTTTTAAAACCACTTTTTGCTGCATTACTCCGTGCTTTGAGAACCATCTCAAGGGTCATATCAACCCCGTATACTTTGCCTTCGGGACCAACTCTATTTGCCGCCAAAAAGACATCAATGCCTCCTCCTGATCCCAAATCTAGCACCTTCTCGCCTCGATGGAATGATGCCATAAGATGAGGGTTACCACAACCAAGACCCATGTTACAACCATCGGGCAAGTTTTCGATTTCTTCGTCGGTATAACCTAGCTGTTGCCAGTAATCTTTATCTGCTTTTTCGGAGACTCCACAACAACTACGGCCATTTCCGCAACTCTTCTTCGCGTTATTGGCTTCGGCAACCTCTCGATAGGCCGCACGCACTTCTCTTTTTAATTGATCCTCATATTTAGGTTTTTCTACTGCTACATAATGTACATATTCAGTTTGTGGTGGAAGATAATAATCCATCTTTCAACTCCTTTTTGCTTTGGATGTTCTTTAATATGTATATATGTATAAGCGTATATATTGCAACTTTTTTTTCCTCAAAAAAAATCTAGATAGTTATTTTATAACTGGACTTTGGACAAAACTTGGCTTTAGCCATCTCCCAATAAGTCTAAAAAGTTAATTGCTTTATGTAGTGAATCTGTCGGTTCTCCCTCTTCATAACAGTCTCTTTGATAATCACTTGTTCTAATGATTTTCCAACCGTCAGATTTCCCATGATTAAAATGTGCGATAAAAGATGTGTAACAATCTTTTTGATAAGTTCTGTTAGAGGGAACTAGATTGATGAAATTTTTTATAGTTAAATGGGAGGTTTTTCCATTTGCTGAATAAAACGTAGATAATTTAGGGGTTATTTCATTATGAATGCAAAGGGAGACAATGAACTTTGGATAGCCATTATCCTCTTGTGTAAAAAATGCAACTCTATCACCCAAACCAAGTCGAATAATAAATCCTTTTTGAAAAATTGAATTAAAAATATTTTCTCTTGCTTTTTCGATGTATGATGCTTGGGTGTTTATTCCTAAATTTTTTATTGGGAAATCGTCTTTATGTTTTTTGAAATGTCTTCCAAGCTGTTGCTTTTTAAAATTCAAAGATTCTGTCCATTTT
>JBCDHL010000014.1:0-12033 GCA_038750095.1 Chlamydiota bacterium | reverse complement strand
TACACGCGGTGCTTGGGAATTTCTTCGAAGAGAACAAAGAAACCATCGATGAAGCACTCAAAGAATCGTCCAAATCTGACAAAGATGAACAACTAAAAACTCTATTCAAGAAATTATCAGATGAAATACTCAAAAAGACTGATCTGCAGGAGAACCCACTTGTAGCACTTGTTAAAGATGAATTCATGCCAGAATTACTTCGTGAGTTCTACGAAGAGATGTATCTGTATAGAGAAGAGCTAAGCTCCGACTCAGAAGCCCTAAAAGATGAGCTGCTAGACCCAATAGCTCACATCAACCAAGATTCTGATGCAGTTATTAAGGAATATAAAAAAGTTCTTGAAAACCTCGAAGAAGGAAAACAAACCGTATGGGAAAAATCTGGAACCGGAACAGTTGTTGATGAACTCAAGCGATCCTGCGGCTCATTTGCCGAAGACATTACCCGTATCATAAAAAACTTTGCAGAAGAGGACAAAAAGACAATTTCCGAAAAGCTCAATAACGCTATGATGCTCAAAGATCGCAAGCTGACGGAACAGCAAAAAGAGGAATTTGGTGAAGGCCTTCAAAGCTTCTTTGGTAGTAATAGTGACAACTTGAAAAAAAGTTGGAAATACTCTGAAAGAATCATTGAAGCGGCACTTTTTAAAGTTTTTGTTGCAATTGCTAAAAACGAAAAAGTCAAAGGTGAAGATGACCGTACCGAAAACAAAAATACCAAGATTGTGAGCAACGTTGTTAACCGCGTTCTGTCTTTCCTCAATAAAAAAATGCCTATTATCGATGCGGAGCTGAAAAAGTTACAAAATGACGAGAAATTAAGTGAAGAAGAAAAAGAGCTGAAAATAAGAAAGCTTTATCAACCATTAGCAGAAGATTTCCTAGCTTTAGCCGGCGACAACATCGAAGAAATCCTTCCGGTGCCAAAGTTATTCCGTGGTACACTAAAAGACCTCCTCAAGACAACATTACTACCAGTTATTTTTCACGATTTGTATACACAAATGAACAAGGGGCGTGAAGAGGCTTCTGAAAATGCAAAAAAACTCGACAATATCGTGCCAAGTGGTAGTAATTTTGTTCAAAAAGTGGCAGATTTTATCGAAAAGTTTGTTCCATACTACATGGAAACACACCCTGAAGACATTTCAAAAATTGCGATGAAAGCAACGGACAAATACGTTAAGGGTCTTTCAAATGAAACGCAAAATCAACTTAATAACTTGCTAACTAAAAATATCAAGCAACTTGGTAAAAACCCTGAAATGGCAAAAACGTCTAAAGCGATTTCCGAGTATTCTAACGGCATGATTCTCAAGATCTTTAGTGGTATTGCTCAAAATATTAAAAATAAAGAGAGTGTAAAAGACAAAAACGGCCAGAACCACTTCTTGTTAAATACATCTATTGGCTTCATTAAGCTCATTAGCGACCACGTAAAACGCATCAACCAAGTACCTCCGAAAGGACGTATGTATCCTGCACATAACGTACACCCGAAAGATATGCACGGAGGGTTTGCCGATGAGAAGACCTATGGAACAAACATGCTTCACCCAGCACTTAGCAAAGATTTTGTTAAAGGAGCTACCAAGGAAGATAAAGATAACCAACGTTTAAAAGAGTTCTTTATTCCGTTTGCAAAAGACATCTTAGAAATCGCAGGCATGACCAGTCCTGAAGACCTTGATGTGCCTGAACCAATACGGCAAGAGTTCTGGAATTTATTTCAAGAAAAGATCCTTCCGGAAGTCATGATGAGTGTCTTCAAAGGGGTAACTGAAGATGAGAAACCCGGAACGTTAAACACTCTCATGCTAAACACCCTCATGCTGAAAACTATCGATGCTTTAAACGAAGCTGTTGAAGATATTGATAAAGGCATCGAGGCTAATGACACAAATGAAGATCTCGATGAACAACAAAAACTGTTAAACGTGGCGGTTGGTACATTGATTAAAGAAATGGTCGAGCTTGTTCCTGACTTCTGGACAATGACGGTGTTTAATAGTGAGAAGATCAAAAACATGACTGCAGCGTCAATCGGCAAGGTAGTTCGCAAAAAACTCGATCAAACAACAATGACCAAACTTCTCGACACATGCCTTGATAGCGTTACGTTACCTAAACCTTGGGAAGATAGGAAGAAGACACCAGCTGAAAAAGCTAGAGAGAATAAGCGTGTCGAAAAAGAGCTAAGTAAAAAAATGACCCATTACATTAGTAAACAGGCCAAAGAAAAATTCAAAAATTTAATCAAGTCAAATTGGGAGAATTTCCATGAGAATTTTGACAAATCTGTAAAAAAACATTTGGGTAAACCCGGCCTCGGAATCAAACACTTTTTTGATGATATCCTACACTTTATCTTTTTTGATATACTTGGACCAATTTTTCACTTTATTGTATTCAACGTGCTTTGGTTCTTCGTTGACATGAAGCTCGCTGGTAAATCGAAGGAGATCATCAAAGACGTACAAATGGCTATTCATGAGAGTCTGCTCTATAACTTATGCTCAGAGTGGACAAAGTCAATGAAAGGGGAGCAAAAAGTCGAAGAAACACAACAGAAACTGATCGAAGAGACTGAAAGAGAACTTAAAGAAGAAGAGCAGAGAGTCTTAAAACAAAGAGAACAAGAGGCAAAAGCTCAAAAAATCGCAGATGAACAGCATATAAAAAAGCAGAGAGAAAAAGTTATCTCCGAAAATTTGGCACCCCAAATACAGATTTCTTAGTTGTAACAACTCCCCTTTTTGTGATAAAATGTGGCATTCTTCAATTTGAAAACTGATAAAGAACCAAAATGTCACAAAAAAATAAAACTTTCAAAGTTGTAACCTTAGGTTGTCGCACCAATCAATATGAGTCTCAGGCATATCAAAACCAGTTAGAAGCGCTGGGTTACGACCTATCGGAAGGGGATGATCAGCCAGATATTTGCATCGTTAATACTTGTACTGTTACTGAATCTGCAGATACTTCGAGTCGATATCAAATCCGCCAACTAGCCAAAAACACCCCAACTCCAAAATTGTTGTCACAGGTTGTTCAGCAGATCACCAACCCGAAACATTTGTTGCGATGCCAGGTGTCAGCGACGTCGTAAAAAATAGCGACAAGCATAACCTCCTAAAAAAAGTCTTTCCTGATGACGAAAACTTACCAGAATTTAGCATCAAACGTTTCGATTCTCACACACGTGCTTTTGTTAAAGTACAAGATGGCTGCAACTCTTTTTGCACTTACTGCATTATCCCTTACGTAAGAGGACGTTCAAGGTCACGATCTCTTGAAGAGATTGTTCAAGAATGCAAACAACTCATCAGCAATGGTTACAAAGAGATCGTTCTAACAGGAATCAACATTGGTGACTTCGATGGAAACAAAGAAAGCAATCAAAGACCTGACACATTAGCAGATCTCGTTCGTGCTGTTGATATTCTTCCTGGCCTGGAAAGACTGCGTATTTCTTCCATCGATCCTGACGAAGTTGACGACGACCTCCTCGATGCGGTCATTAATGGAAAAAACACCTGTCATTCGATGCACATCGTTTTGCAAGCTGGTTCTAATGTTGTATTAAAGCGAATGAATCGTAAATACACAAGACAGATGTTTTTCGATACAATTGACCGACTAAAAACAGCAAGCCCGAGATTTACTTTCACCACTGATATCATCGTCGGGTTCCCTGGAGAAACAGAGCGGGACCATATGGACACTCTCGATGCCATGCGAGAGGTAAAGTTTGCGAAAGTTCACATGTTCCCCTACAGCGACCGCCCCAAAACCAAAGCCGCTACAATGCCCAATAAAGTCCCTACTGATATTGTTCACCGAAGGAAACAAGAAGTAATGCGCCTTTCTGAACAGATTGCTTATGAGTTAAGGGAACAGTACGTAGGTCAAACAATGCATGTGCTTTTGGAACGAGGAGATCACACACGTAAAGGAGAGATCTGTGGACATACAGACAACTTCTTGATGGTATGGGTACCGAGCGAAGGGTTAAGTTCGAATCAGATTGTAGAAGTAGAACTTCTTAAAAACACCCCCGAAGGCCTTATAGGACACATTATTGACAGCAGCTCCGAAAACCTCGTTCTTTGTGGATGACCTATGCTCCTTAAAATTTTCGAGAAACACCGCCCCTTTAGTCACCGGCCTGGAACCAGATATGTTCTTCCTGGTACAAGCCTTGTTTTCACACTCTTTCCAACATTGATCAGATGGCATGACCTTTCCTCAGCAAAAAATAGTGGTGAGCTGAAATTACAGGTAACGGGACCTGTAGAGGGTTTCACTTCACAATTAGATTTAGAGAGAGGGTTCATCACTGTTTGGGGGCATGCGAAAGAAGGGTACTACAAGTATCGTATTCAACCTGATGGTCAGCATTTTTCTGTTACGACATTCAAAAACTTAACCCTAGAAGGTGAGTATAAGGAATCGGGTCAATCGATCCAACCTCCCGAGATTGAGCGTCTACACCTCGGCGTTTCAAAAAAACAGGATTGGGAACTGATCCAGCAACGTTGTGACCTCAAAGAACTGATCCCCATTTGGTATGCGATGTCGCAATATGCACCGATCTGTGCATGCGATGAGATCGCTTCGCTTTATCAGCAATGCAACATATTGATTGAACATCGAGAAATTGAAAAAATTGGGGATGGAATGCGATCTTTATTTAAAGCCGGATTTAGTGGAGTCTTTGTACCCCGCCTGCAGGATGATGATCACAATGGGTTTACCCTACCTCCATTTGTATCCTCTTGTCCGATCGGATTATTAAGCGCGAGTCGTCAAATGATTCGAAAGCTATTTGTCCAGCTAGAAGAAAACCGCGTGCACATTCTCCCCGCTCTTCCCGTCGATTTTCATTGTGGGAAATTCATCCAGATTCGATTAGGTGAGTATGGAGAGTTAGATATTGAATGGACCAAGAAGACCATCCGCAGGCTCATTTTTCGCTGTAAAAAAGATACAGAACTGCAATTTTTGTTTCAGAATCATCTGAAACGATTCAGATCTCGCGCCGTCGGATCAAATAAGTCTAGAAAATTTAACTGTGGAGAAACATTAGAATTTTTGTCTGACAAAACCTACCTTTTCGACAACTTTCAAAAATAAAATAGAATCAATACATAACCAAGGATCAATAAAAATGGGCGCTTTGAATCACACGACAAATTTAGAAAAAATGAAACAAGAACTTGAATGTCCTGTTTATTTTGAGCCATTGATTGACGCTGTTTCCCTGATACCGTGCTCGCATAAGGTTGGCGAATTAGCCGCTAAGGAGTTATTTGGAAAAACAACCGAAGATTGGAAAGTTACAAGCAACGAAAAGTGTCCACTTTGTGAAAAGGTGGTGATCGGATATTCACCAGATCATACTGTACGTAACACGGCATCTCTTATTGTAAATTCATCCCAAAAAGATGAACAAAACTTAAAACAAGAGCTCAAGGTAAAAATCCCCGATCAATCTTTGGCAGTACAAGCTCCCAAACTCTCGCCGCTTCCTTACCCAGGAAAATCCGCGAAACTCAAACACACTTCAGGAGACTGGAGCTATTTTGACCATGGCCCCCCTTTATGTCGACGACTAGATTTTAAAAGTATAATAGATGGATCTACGGTACAGGAAGTCAGTTTCCTGGGTTATAAAGACAATTCTGTGAGTCTACATGTACACTTTTCGGAGAGTGATAAAGTAAGCAAATACCTGAAAAGCTATGAACTTTTACCAGACTCGCAGTCCTATACTGCTTTATCGCATATGACATACACTCATAAAGACACTAAAACACTGTTTGCAATTTTAGCAGAGAACAACTCCTTTCCTGACACTCATTATGGCATGATGAAAGAAATCATCGAAAAAGGATATTGGGAATAACAGTAATTGGAAAGCTTTAATTTTTTTAACAGGATGAGCAGGATCGCCTTCGGCGACAGGATGATAATCTTAGGGATAGAGAAACGCTTGTTCTGAAGTTTTTCATAATAAAATTCTATCCTGTCGACGAAGGCGATCCTGCTCATCCTGTTAAATAATTCTTTGCTCTGTACCTGAAAAACACCACAAACATTTGACTCTTAATTGACAATTGTAATACAGTCTTCGGAAAACTCGCTAAATTGAAACAGAAATGGAGATATCAATGATAACGTCTATGCTACGAAGTGGACTAAGAACCATCCCACATACTGAAATAACTAGAAATCTAAATTCATTAACCTTTTCTACAAAATCATTTTTTCCACCTTATCAGAAATCAATCGGCTCTTCTTCACTGAAAAATTGTGCTATTTATGATATATCAAAAACATGTTTCTCCTCACAAGCCCAACAAGAAGGAGTAACGCATGTTCATGATATAACTAAGATAAGCTTCTTAATATTTTTCGGGTGGTGTTCTGGTTTAGCTTTATTCAATACGGTAGATAGTTATACTTTACCAACGCAAGAGCGTAACGAATCAAAATCACTTTCACCTGCATCTAAACTACCCGAACCTCTTCCTTATCCAGGACCACGCAAACCAGATCATTGAGTCCGAACTTGATAATTTCCCTTAATCACCCATTTATAGGTCGAGAGTTCCGATAAAGCCATTGGCCCTCTAGCATGTAGCTTCTGAGTACTGATGGCTATTTCTGCTCCGAGTCCCATTTGACTACCATCTGTAAACCGCGTTGAAGCATTGACATAGACGGCTGCCGAATCAACATACTTGAGAAACTTGTCACAGTGAGCCTCAGTTTCTGTAAGGATACAGTCGCTATGACCTGAACTATGTTCAGCAATATGTTCGATTGCTTCATCCAAACCACTAACGATTTTAATCCCCAAAATAAGACTTAGCCACTCGGTATCCCAATCGTCTTCAACGGCTGGGGAAATATTCTCCTCTTTACAGAGTTGTCTCACAACATCATCTCCTTTAAAAGAGACTCCATCTTTACCAAGTTTTCTAACAACTTGTGGGATAAAGGTCTCTGCAACAGACTCATGAACAAGAAGGGTATCGAGAGCATTACACACTGAAGGTCTCTGCGTTTTAGCATTATGAACAACGTCAAGAGCTCTGTCCAAATCCGCAGAGTCATCGACAAAGATGTGACAGATACCAATACCTCCTGTAATAACAGGTATTTTGGAGTGTTCTCGGCAATATTGGTGCAAGCTTGCCCCTCCTCTGGGAATGATCATATCGACGGACTCATAACATTGGAGAAGTTCATGCACACATTCCCTACGATGGTCATCTACAAACATGAAACAATCCGAGTCAATCGAACAATCCTTTAGAGCTTTCCTTACAAGTTTAACAAGAGCTCTGTTGCTATTCATCGTTTCTTTGCCACCACGTATCACGGCAGCATTCCCCGACTTAATCGCTAAAGCTGCGATATCAATTGTGACGTTAGGCCTCGATTCGTAAATCACCCCAATAACGCCAAGCGGGGTTCTAACTTTCGATACTTCTAATTGACTATCGAGAGTTTCGGTACCGATAACCTGTCCGATTGGGTCATCAAGATGGATTACACTTCCCAAGTCTTGAAGAATGCCTTCTAATCGATCCCCTTGTAAGGAAAGTCTATCGATCATCGCCTCACTGAGCCCTGCTTCTTTTGCGAGGTCTATATCTTGCTGATTGGCTAAAAGGATCCCTTCTCTCTCTACCTTGAGCCCTCCGGCAATATTGCGAAGCACCTCATTTTTTTCTTCTGAAGTAGAGTGAGCCAGTTTACGAGACGCCCGCTTTGCTTTCTGACAGAGTGTTTCGATATTGGTCATGAATATTTCCTTATTTCTCTTTCATGGAAGCCATGCTTTCCCTATGGATGACTTCATTGCCATAGCTGTAACCAAGAATCTCTTCGATGAGCTGCGATCGTTGGCCCTTGATTTTTTGAATTTCTTCGTTGGAATAGCTTGTCACGCCAACTGCCACAGGTTTCTTCTCAGCAGAAGTCACACTCACAACTGCTCCACGCTCAAATCCTCCTTCGACACCAACAACACCTACAGGCAGTAAGCTCGCTCCCTCATCAGCAATTCGCTTTAAGGCGCCAGCATCGACTTGAACAACACCTTGAGGATGCTCGGAAAATAGCCAGCGTTTCCTACTTTCCCTTGGAGTCGTCATCGAAAGAAATCGTGTACCAATTTTTTCACTATGCGAAAGTCTGATAATCACATCTTTTTCACTAAACATGGCGATCACAGTAGGCGTTCCACTCTGAGTAGCGATTTGTGCCGCTTCGATCTTTGTCACCATCCCACCTGTTCCGAGGTCACTCCCTCCTGAAGCGATCTGTATCAAGGTCTCATCAATGTGTTCAACCGTGTTAATCAAAACGGCATCCGAATCTTTGCGTGGATCGCGATCATAGAGCCCTTGCTGGTCTGTCAGTAAAATTAACAAATCAGCGCCCAAAAGGTTAGCCACTCTCGCAGAAAGATTGTCATTATCTCCGACGCGAATTTCTTCAGTGGCCACGCTATCATTTTCGTTGATAACCGGAATAACTCGATGAGAAAGTAAGGCTTCGAGCGTATCACGAATGTTCAAATAGCGATGTCGATTTTTCAAGTCAGCACGCGTGAGCAGAATCTGCCCCACGTCAATACCATAATAGGCGAACATCGATCCCCAAAGTTGCACAAGACGACTCTGCCCAACAGAAGAAAACATCTGTTTAGAAGGTAACTCTTTAGAGATTTTTGGTTGTTGTAACACTTCACGCCCCGCCGCTACAGCTCCTGAGCTCACGATGATTAGGTCTACTTCTTCAGCATGCAGTTGTGCAATCTGCCTAACAAACTCCAAGATATTGGGACGAGACAAACATTCCGTTTGGTTTGTTATCGATGTCGTCCCAAACTTAATAACGATGCGCTTCTTATGCTTCATTATTTACCTTACATGTTCTCGACTTTGTACATTCATAAATTGGCAAAAGGCGAAGAGTCAAACGTTTTTTTTCTCTGCGGCTGCTGCTTTTTGCTACTTTTGGGTTTAGAAACAGTCTCTCCAGACTTAGCTGTCAATGAGATCCTCTTCCTAGGAACGTCCACCTCTAACACTTTCACCTTGATCCGGTCACCAGCTTTGACAGCTTGGTTCGGATCGGTAATAAACTGATCTGATAATTGTGAGACATGAACAAGACCATCCTGATGGACGCCAATATCAACAAAAGCCCCAAAGGCAGTAACGTTTGTGACAACACCTTCCAGACTCATTCCAACATGGAGGTCATTGATTGTCTGGACGTCTTCGCGGAACCTGGGGGGCTTGAAGCAAGATCTAGGATCACGCCCTGGTTTTTTGAGCTCATCGATGATATCTTCGAGTGTGAAGACCCCGACAGCATCCGTCTGATAATCTTTAGAGACAATTCTCTCAATCGCCTCTCTATTCCCCATGAACTCTTTCAGAGGGAGGCCTGTAGCCTTGACCATTTGCTCCACGATATCATAACTTTCGGGGTGAACAGCAGAGGCGTCGAGAGGGTTCTCTCCATCTCTGATACGTAAAAAACCAGCAGATTGCTGAAAGGTTTTATCACCCAATCCAGGAACTTTGAGTAGCTGATTTCTGTTCGTAAAGCTTCCTAACTTTTCCCTTGTCTCAACAATTTTTGACGCCATCGAAGGTCCAATTCCAGAGACGTATGAGAGCAACTGTGAACTTGCCGTATTGAGTTCTACACCTACGAAGTTTACACAACTTTCTACAACATCTTTTAGCTTTTGACTCAGTAGGGGTTGGTGCACATCATGCTGGTACTGTCCGACACCGATTGCTTTTGGGTCAACTTTTACTAACTCCGCCAATGGATCTTGGAGGCGTCTAGCGATCGATATCGCTCCTCTTACTGTTAGATCGAGATCTGGAAATTCCTCGCCAGCAACATCAGAAGCGCTATACACACTAGCCCCAGCTTCGCTTACTTGAACAACAATTACTTCGGAAAACTTCGTTCCCTTTATAACATCTTTCACAAAAGCCTCAGTCTCACGACTTGCTGTTCCGTTACCGATAGCAATTGCAAAGGGGTGATGCTTCTCTAAAAGAGCTAAAATTACAGATTTTCCTTGTCGAATATGCTCTTCTCCCCTTGTGATATTAAATAGCGCATCGCCAAGAAATTTACCCGTAGCATCGACAACGGCACATTTACATCCAGTACGTAAGCCAGGGTCTATTCCGATAACCGGTTTACCGCCTAGTGGTGAAGAGAGAAGGAGATGATGTAAATTCTCGGCGAAAATCTTTACAGCTGCGCTGTCAGAAGACACTTTTAATTCGACTCTAACATCCGTTTCCACACTTGGGGTAATCAGCCGACGAAAGGCATCACGAACAGCACGCTTGTACTGTTCTGCGTAGGGTGATTTCGGATTGACTTCGCTCAATCGTTCGACTTCCGGAAGATTTTCTTCTTCGGAAATTTCAATTTTGAACGATAGTATTCCCTCTCTCTCACCCCGACGGATCGCTAAGTATCTATGAGAGGGAATTTTTGCCACCCTCTCACTAAACTCATAGTAATCATTAAACTTCGTTGAAGAGCCCTTATGCTCTTCCTTAACATGAGAAATAACAAGCCCCTCTTGCGTAAATCGCTCTCGAATAAATCCACGAACCTGTGCATTTTCCGCTACATATTCGGCTGCAATATCACGAGCTCCTGACAACGCATCATCGACATTAGCAACCCCCTTTTCCTCGTTAACGAATTTCTCGGCCTCAAGAAAAGGGTCTCCTTGGATGGGTTGGGAGATGATCTTTAGTCCCAATTCTTCTAAACCCTTTTCTTTAGCAATCGTTGCACGAGTCCTTCTTTTCGGTTTGTATGGAAGGTAGAGGTCTTCAAGAGTATTTTTGACTTCACAAGCGATAATTTTTTTTCTAAGTTCTTCTGTTAGCTTTCCCTGAGATTCAATAGACTGTAAAATTGTTACTTTTCTCTCATCAAGCTCCTTCAGGTAGTCATAACGCTCTTGAATGGTTCGGATTTGAACTTCGTCCAATCCACCTGTGGCCTCTTTGCGGTATCGGGCAATGAATGGAATCGTATTCCCATCTAGCAATAATTTCACAACGGCAAGAACGCCTGATTTTGCTAGTGAAAGTTCGTTAGAAATTGCTTCTATTGGATTAACAAATTGCAACTGTTCGATCATGAATTATAAACGCCTTATTATGATAAATTTAAAATAATTTTCCCTTTGGTGTGACCTTCTCGATTTTTCTCAAGGGCCAATGGAGCTTCATGAAAAGGATACTCCACAAGATTCGGAGGAACAAGAGCTCCTTCTTCAACAAGTTTTGCTATCTCAGCCAATTGCTCTCCATTTGGAGTAACGAATACAAAACCAGACCTCACTCCCCTATCAGCTCCGTATGTTTCGTCGACAGCATTACAAATTGTCACCAAACTTCCGCCCTTCTTCACGATATCTAAGCTTCTATGGAAAGTTTTTCCTCCGACACAATCAAACACCATATCAACACCATCGGGACATAATTCTTTTGTCACTTGAACGAAATCTTGAGTATTGTAATCAATGATGTCATCAGCACCTAGCTCTTTTACATAATCAAAGTTTTTAAGGCTTGCCGTAGTGATAACTCGTGCTTTCGCATGCTTTGCAAGCTGTATGGCTATACTTCCCACACCACCGGCACCGGCATGGATCAATACATCATCACCTTGCTTGATATCAGCAAAGTCAAAAAGTGCTTGCCAGGCTGTTAAAGCTACCAGCGGCAATGATGCAGATTGTGCCATAGTCAAATTAGATGGTTTATGAGCAACATTTTTAGCATCAAAAGCAACGTACTCAGCAAAAGTCCCCTCTTTGACAATAGACCGCCTACAAAATGCATAAACGAAATCTCCAACACTGAGGTCTTTAACTCCATCACCGACTTCTTCAACAACTCCTGCTACATCCCATCCTAGAATTGCGGGAAACTTGTGGGGCAAAAGCATTTC
>JBCDHL010000013.1:0-12379 GCA_038750095.1 Chlamydiota bacterium | reverse complement strand
GGCGATTTTGTAATAATACATAGCAATTTCATATTCTTTTAGTTGATAGTATGTAAATCCTACGGTATTTAATAAACTTGCAAGTCCGAGTTTATCGTTTATGTTCCAATTTTTGAAACTTGAACGAAATTCTTGTATTGCTTTATTGTAATTCTTTTTTCTAAGATAAATTTGTCCCAGCTTAAATTGATTCTCGGGAGATTTACGCTTATTTTCAGGTTGAGATTGAAGATTTAATAGTGCCTTTTCCAAATTTTGTCTTAATTGAATTTGTATGATAAGGAATAGGGCGCTAATTACTAAAATTGTAAAAATAATAACCAAATAAATTTTTGCAAGAATGAATTCCATAATTTTTTATTTAATCATTTTTTCAATTGTTGAAAGGAGTATACGGATATGAGTGAAATAGTAGTCGATATCGAACAAGTTCAGAGTTCTCCAGAATCGAAGAATGATGGGGAATCACAGGTAAGTGATTATAGGGGAAGAAGTGTGCGTGCTGATGATCACGATGATGAGTCTAATCTCTCAGCTACAGGAGGTTGTTCTGAAGCGATAAAAGGTTTAGCTTGTGGAGTTTTAGCGGGAGCTTCTTGGGGTGTCGTATGTTCTTCGGTTGTTTGGGTACCAGGAATAGTGTTCTTGGCAAAGGGAAACGATATAGGGGAAATATTTATGTACACCGCAATTGGAGTGACTTTTTTTACTACTGCAGCTTATGGAATCGGTGGTTTAAAGGTGGGATTATGAGAGGGGCAAGTCTTAATGACTAACTCATCGAAGAAATTACATCCCTTTGTTGAAAGCACGAAAGTGGAATACAACACAATGTATCCTTTATTTCATCAAATCGACTTTGTGCATTTTCTGAACTCATCTATAGAAAGAAGTACAAATTTGAGTGTAGGAATGCACCTTTAATGATAAGGCAAGATCGGCTTCGCCGACAGGATAAGATTTAATTTATGGAGCACTCAGAACATGCTCTTTACTACCTATACCGATCGTGATTCAAAATTTAGAATTTTGGCTTTGAGAAAGCCAAATTTTGAAACACGATCGGTATAAATTTTTATCCTGCCGGCAAAGCCGATCCTGCCTATCTTGTTAAAAATTTGAATGCTTGGTGAACATTTAGATCCCTGTGTATTTTTTCACGTTAAAAGTGGGTTCTCCATGAAAGGTGACATAATTCTTCGGTAAGTACCAGTAGTACCCTTTTTTCTTTGGAAACCAGATATCTTGGTGTATGAACTCGACTTTCTGTAAATCTTTATTATAATGGCAAAGTTCTAGCTCACCCGTTCCCGGATTTACCATCCAGATGAAAAACAGTGCATGCACACCGCTGCTCCAGTTTGGATCGTCGGTAACGAGTCCGGATTCAATCAGTGTCGATCGTGTCTCTTCAGGCAGCAGCTCAAAAATTTTGGTGTCAATTTGCTCCATCAACTTCTCTTCCCAATCCTTATCGTCTTTGGTAAGACCCATCTCTTCCTTACGCACAATGGTTATTTTTTCTACTAAAGCTTTCCTAAAATCTTTGATAGAGAGACCATATGGTACCTCATTCATGAGCTTCATAAATTTCTCTTTACCTAAGAGGGACAGCTCCATGACGTCGCGACGGTTCCGTGCGAACTCTATGATCGAGGCTGCGATATCTTGAGTGATTGGTTGATCCCACCCCGTCATTGAGAGAATTTTGTTTTTTAACGCTGTAGAAAATGTCTGCTCCCAGAAGTAGTTTCGCTTACCGATAGCCGGACCAGCGGCTCTTGCCTGAACAACAGCAGTAAATATTTTGTCACGAAAATCTTGGATGGTACCATCGTATAAATTGGGAGTATCCTCTAGTAACTCATCGAATTTTTCTTTTGAAGCACTCGTGAGCTCTTGGCGCTGTAAGTCCTCTTTTTGAGAACTGGGACGTACCCATTGATTATTGGCAACAAACTCTATGAGTGCACTCCATGCCCTTATATTCAGCCGTTGATTTGCGATGTTCTTGCCTGGCTCGATGATGTACTTGTCGATCCATTCGGTCGGAGGTAATTCGCTATTGATCGCTTCTTGAAATCGTTGTAGACCTGGACGAAACAGATAAGCGTGAGGGGGGGGTGACGACGACTGTTGTGTAGAATGGATCGCTAAATTGCTCCTTGATAAATTCTGGTTGTTTACGGCAATAATTGATCCTCCATGCTAAAACGGAAGATGCCGTTCCCGTGTACTGATGCATGCCAACGAGATTTTTTTTGTAACTATATAGTGACTCGATCACTTCGTCGGGACTACCTCCCCATCGGAGAAACCATGGTGTCGACTGGCAGGTGAACTCGTTGACTTTAAACTCTTTTCTTTGCTCATTACGATAGTGGCGACCAAACAGGTTGGTTGTTATCTTGGTAAGGAATGTATGGGAGTTCACTTGTTTGCAGAACTGCTCACCAACTTTTTCCCACATGTCTATTGCCTGTCGCCTATTTAGTCCTGTTTCCTCTGATTGGAGATGCTTCACTGTTTCGCGGATGATATTTTTAATAAATCCTTGAAACTGTTCTTTACCAATTTTTTTCCAATCATGTTCACTAGGATATTTTTTAAATTCTTTGTAGTGGACGTGACTAGACTCCTCTTTTAAACCTCTGGCAATGTCGCTGGAGTATTCAAAATCTTCAGGAAGCCCTGTGTCACACAGCTCATAGCCGTAGAACCCAATTTCGTGTTGACTGATTCGTTCTCTCACACCTTCCATTTCACCATGGGCTGTGCTGGCTAACATTTCACTACACTGTTTGATATCTGAGGTTTCAAGGCATGATGAAGCTAGATCGATATCTCTGTCAGCAAAAAAAAGTAGTTGACTAAGAGAACGTGAAATTTCGGCTTCTTGTTCGGTATCATCTTTTTCATGCTCCTCCTCTTGCTCAATATCCTCTTCAGACATCAGTGAAATTTCGTAACGTTTTGCTGCAAAATCTTCTGTTTCTCGTTCGTAGGATACGATCGAAAGGAGTGTATGCAAAAAAACATTGAAGGGCTTTGAAAATAGGTGGCAATCAAAGTTGTGATTTCCTGTCTATTGTAATTTGTGAGAAAATGTTCCGTTAAATTTACTGAATATATTATACTTTTTGTTGTGTTAGTAATTTACTGTATTGCGATTACTGTACGCTTAAAAATTGAATGAATTTCATAATTCTTCATTTAATCATTTTTTCAATTATTGAAAGGTATATACGGATATGAGTGAAATAGTAGTCGATATCGAACCAATTCAGGATCCTTCACAACCTCAGGAGAATGGTGGGGAAACGGAGGAAAGTACTTATAGGGGAAGAAAAGTGTGTGCTGTTAATCACGGTGATGAGTCTAATCTCTCCGCTACAGGAGGTTGTTCTGGAGCGATAAAAGGTTTCGCTTTTGGAGCTGTAATTGGAGCTCCTTTGGGTGCCGGAGTTTCTATAGTCTTTTGGATACCAGGAATAGTATGGTCAAACGATGTAGGGAAAGCATTAATTTACACCGCAATTGGATTGACTGCTTTGAGTTCTGTGACTTGGGGGGTCGCTGGTTTACAGAATGGATATGAAAGAGACATGTTTAATCATTAACTAATCGAAGAAGTTATATCCCTTTGTTGAAAGCACGAAAGTGGAATACAACACAATGTGTCCTTTATTTCATCAACTCGACATTGTACATTTTCTTGACGAAGATGCAGAAAGAAGCTTTGCCCAGCTAAATAAACTTCTCGGGAAGGGTAAAATTATACCCATCCTTCAAAATTTATTACGCCGAGCTTTGCTTCTCTCAGTATCTTCGTCAAGAAAATGTACAAAGTCGAGATCAAAAAGCCTTGTTTTTTATCCAAAAAAGGACTAATATGGATGCATTAACCTATGAATCAATAGTGAAAGATTATTTGTAATTGGAGAATTCAATGAAGAAAGAAATTCACCCAGAGTACCAGAAAGTGTTGTTTGTCGATTCATCGACAGGACACAAGTTCGTTTGTGGCTCAACTCTTAAAACAGACGAAAGAGAAACTTTTGAGGGTGTAGAATACCCTGTTTGTCGTGTGTCAATCTCCTCAGCTTCCCACCCACTTTTTACTGGAAGTAAGCAACTCGTCGATGCCGAAGGTCGTGTCGATAAGTTCCGTAAGCGTTATGCTGCTAAAACGGTACAGAAAAAAGAAGAAGGGGAAGAAAGTCAAGAAGAGAAGCCTAAAAAAAGCGTTAAGAAGAAAACGACAAAGAAATAATTGATTTAACATAACAGCAGATTGATCATGGAACAAAAAGTTTTAGCAAAACTGGAGCGGCTGAAAGAGGTCGAAGAGCAACTTGGTCAATCTGATGTTTTGAACGATCAAAAACAGTACCGTGCTCTGACACAAGAGCACTCCTATCTTTCCGAGCTTAAATCTGTTTGGGAAGTTCTTTCTAAAGCTAAAAATGATTTAGCTGAGGCAAAAGAGCTCCTGCAAGTCGAAGAAGATGCAGAATTTCGTGAGGTTCTTACCGAAGATATCGAAAGCAACGCGGCTGTGATCGAAGAGAAAGTTGCCAAGTTGGAGAATTTGCTCGTTCCACCTGATCCCAATGATAACAAAAATACAATTCTTGAGTTGCGTGCAGGTACAGGCGGCGATGAAGCTGCTCTATTTGTTGGTGACTGTGTGCGAATGTATAAAATGTTCGCGGAGAAAATGGGGTGGCGTTTTGAACAGCTTTCCTGCAATCCTTCAGATGTTGGTGGTTTTAAGGAATATGTGATGGTTCTGTCAGGGGCGAACGTTTATCGTTACTTGAAGCACGAGGGTGGGACTCACCGTGTTCAGCGTGTTCCTGAGACCGAATCACAAGGGCGTGTCCATACTTCAGCGATCACTGTTGCTGTTTTATTGGAGCCGGATGAAGAAAGTGATGTGGTCATCGATGAAAAAGATCTTCGCGTCGATACATACCGTTCTTCTGGTGCAGGTGGGCAGCACGTTAACACAACAGACAGTGCTGTTCGATTAACTCATACTCCTACCGGTATAGTTGCCGAGTGTCAGGATGAACGTAGCCAGCATAAGAACAAAGATAAAGCGTTAAGAGTGTTGAAAGCGAAAATTGCTGAGATGGAGATGCGTAAGAAAATAGAAGAGCAGGCCAGTAATCGTGCTTCACAGGTAGGAACTGGTGATCGATCCGGACGTATTCGCACTTACAATTACCCTCAGAATCGGGTAACAGATCACCGTATCAATATGACACGTCACAATCTAGATCTCGTTATTACAGGGGATCTTGAGGAATTTTCAAATGCATTAATTGCTCACATGCATAACGAACAATTACAGTCTTCATAGTGACATGAAAACCATTCTTGATATTATTTCTCTCTCAACTGAATATTTGGAAAATCATCATGTAGAGCAACCACGCCGAGAGTCTGAGCAGCTCGTTGCCGATGTATTAGGAGTTAAACGTATCGATCTCTATATGCAATTCGACCGTCCGTTAGATGAGGATGAATTGCAGAACTGTCGAGAGGTGTTAAGGCGCCGTGCAGCTAGAGAGCCTACGCAGTACATTCAAGGCTCTGTCGAGTTTTACGACTGCAAAATAGCAGTGTCCACAGACGTCCTAATTCCACGTCAAGAGACTGAAATTCTCGTCGATAAAATAGTGAAGAGTCTTGAGGGAGAAGAACTCCAAGATAAGATGTTTTGGGATGTTTGTTGTGGATCTGGCTGTATAGGAATTGCTATCAAAAAGCGCTTTCCTCAACTTAGAGTAGTGCTTTCGGATAACTCACCTTTTGCAGTCGAGGTTGCACAGAAAAATGCGAAAGAAAATGAGGTTGATGTTGAAGTTCTTTTAGGTGATTTGATGCAGCCTTTTGTTGGTGAAAAAGCTCACTATTTGGTGAGTAATCCTCCCTATATTAGTGAAGTCGAATACGAAAAATTGATCCCGGAAGTGCGAAAATATGAACCTAGAGAAGCGCTCATTTCTGGCTCTTCCGGACTAGAATTCTATGAAAGATTTGCAGAACAGCTCCCGTCTTACTTGCATTCTCATGCCAAAGTTTGGTTTGAGATCGGAGCAGAGCAGGGAGATGGTATAAAAAAACTATTTGAAAGAGAAGGGTATCGACAGATTTCCGTAGAAAAAGACTGGTCGGATCACGATCGTTTCTTTTTCCTTGAAATTGAATGAAATTTCAAGTATTCTTTCCACTTTGGATTATACCGATCGTGTTTCAAAATTTGGTTTTTAGCAAAGAGAAAGCTCTCGTAGCTGGGATATCGTAAGTCGGTGAATATTAATCAATATTGACCGACTTAGGATATCCCAGATACGAGGCTTTCTCAAAGCCATAATTCCAAATTTTGAATCACGATCGGTATTGATAATTTAGCGATTTTTGTATGCTTGGATATTTAAGCGAGAAAATGCAGGACCTCACGTCCAAACTGGTCGGTAAGAAAAAGCTGACAGAAGACAATATCAGTGAGGCTGTGCGTGAAGTGCGAATGGCTCTTTTAGAGGCCGATGTGAACTACGGTGTCGCAAAGAAACTAGTGAAAATCCTCAAGGAAAAAGCACTAGGTGATGAGGTCATCAAGTCTGTGACGCCCGGTCAACAGTTTATCAAAATTGTTCATGATGAACTGAAAGACCTTATGGGCTCCGACGAGGCCACACTTACCCTTGGTAAGAAGCCAGCTGTAATCATGATGTGCGGACTGCAGGGATCTGGTAAGACGACACATACCGCCAAACTCGCCAAGTATCTAAAAAAAATGGGAGAGTGTAAGAAACCTCTTCTCGCAGCGTGTGACCTGCAACGGCCTGCAGCGGTAGAACAGTTAAAAACCCTTGGAAGTCAGATCGATGTTCCTGTTTTTAGCGTTGAGGGAGAGAAAAATCCAGTAGCAATCGCGAAGCAAGCATACAAGAAGCTGAAAGAAGAAGATTTTGATCTTCTCATCGTTGATACTGCGGGACGTCTGCATATTGATGATGATATGATGAAACAGTTAGAGGATGTCAAAGGTGCTGTAAGTCCTGATAATATCCTTTTCGTCGCGAACTCGACAACGGGGCAAGATGCGGTCAATATAGCTGCTGAATTTAATACCCGCATCGAGATTTCGGGAACGATCCTGACAATGCTCGATGGTAACACCCGTGGTGGTGCCGCAATCTCTATTCGGGAAGTGACAGGTAAACCCTTGATGTTTGAAGGGGTTGGCGAAAAGGTAGACGATATCCAGGTGTTCAACCCAGAATCTATGGCTGACCGTATCCTCGGTATGGGAGATACCATCAACCTCGTCAAAAAAGCGCAAGAGCATATGGACGAGGATGAAGCCAAGAAGCTGGAGAAAAAGATCCGTACGGCGACGTTCACCTATGAAGATTATCTGAATCAGATTCAGATGGTTAAGAAGATGGGGTCTTTGAAAGGGTTGATGAGCATGTTGCCTGGTGCGAGCAATCTCAAGGCTATGGACATCGACGACAAAGAGTTCTTTAAGGTAGAGTCGATCATTTTTTCGATGACGCCTTCAGAACGACAATGTAAACAAGACCTCTCCATCTCGCGGCGCAAGCGTGTTGCGAAAGGGAGTGGTACGAAGCTTGACGACGTCAACAAATTGGAGAAGTCGTTCAAGCAAGCAAGAAAGTTTTTTAAAAATATGCCTAACATGAAACAGATGCAAAAGATGATGGGAGGATCCCTATGGGGTTAAAAATCAGGTTGCGTAAACAAGGACGCACAAACCGCCCTTTTTATCGCTTAGTCCTAGCAGAAAGCACAACTAAGCGTGACGGAAAATATGTCGAAACACTCGGTTGGTATAACCCGATCGAAAAAGAAGACGATAAAAACTTCTCTATCAACGTAGAACGTATTCAGTACTGGGTTGATCAGGGAGCTGAACTCTCAGAAAAAGCAAAGTCTCTCGTTAACAGAGGTGCACCTGAGATCGTTCGTAAGCAGACAGAAAGAATCGTTGCTCACAAAGCAAAAATGGCCGCAAAGCGCCGTGCAAGAAGAAAAGCTGCGTCTGCTGCATAAAGATAATGAGTAAACGTCAGCAAAACCGCCGTTATGATATCCTGTCTCTCTTTCCCGGGTATTTCCAGGGGCCCTTTGATGAAAGCATCATCGGCCGAGCGAGAGAAAAAGAAATCATCGACATCAACCTTGTCGACATAAGGGATTTTGCTGACAATAAGCACCGCCGTGTTGATGATCGCCCTTACGGCGGAGGCCCTGGTATGGTTCTCATGCCTGATCCCGTTGCCAAAGCAATACGCAGCGTGAGGACCAACAGTGCTAAAGTGAT
This sequence comes from Chlamydiota bacterium, assembly GCA_038750095.1. Taxonomy (GTDB): domain Bacteria; phylum Chlamydiota; class Chlamydiia; order Chlamydiales; family Criblamydiaceae; genus JAJFMC01. The sequence continues at coordinate 4,017 of JBCDHL010000013.1, read as the reverse complement.
ATACCTATCACCTCAAGGGCAAAAAATGACGGCAAAGAAAGCTAAGGAGCTAGCGGAGCTAGATCACCTCGTCCTCCTTTGCGGTCACTATGAAGGAATTGACGAACGCGTACTCGAAAGCGATGTCGACGAAGAGATTTGCATAGGCGACTATGTCCTGACAAATGGATGCTTGCCAGCGATCGTCTTACTCGATGCTGTGATACGATTTATCCCCGGTGTACTTGGACATGAAGATGCAGCATCGGAAGATTCCTTTGAGAATGGCCTCCTAGATTGCCCTCATTACACGAGGCCAGAAACATATGAGGGAAAAAAGGTTCCGGACGTATTACGTTGTGGTGATCATAAAAGAATCGCTGATTGGCGACACCGTCAATCTCTTGAGAAAACACGACGTGTAAGACCAGACCTTTTAGATTAGAGTTATTAAAAAGATAATTAGGAGAACAAATGTCCAAAAAACAGATCATTCAAAAGCTTGAAGAGAAGCAATTGAAGAGCGATGTCCCTCAGTTTAGCGTGGGTGATACCGTTCGAGTACATACGCGTATCATCGAAGGAGATAAAGAGCGTATCCAGATGTTCATGGGTACAGTGATTGCACGCAAAGGGACAGGATTAGCCGAGACATTTTCTGTACATCGTGTTGCTTACGGTGAAGGGATGGAAAGGGTATTTCCATTGCATAGTCCGAGAATTGCTCAAATAGAAGTAATGCGTGAAGGGGATGTTCGTAGGAGTAAGCTTTATTACTTACGTGGTACTTCAGGTAAGAAGGCGAAAGTTAAGTCTAAGATTGGTGGATCTCGCCGTTCAAAAATCGTTGCTGACAACGGTACTGAATCACCCTTGGTTGCCTCAGAAGAAATTGAGGAAGTTGTAGAAGGTATCAAAGCAGAAGAAGCCAACATCGATAATGTAGTAACAGAGACTCCTACCAACAGTGCCACAGCAGAAGCAACAACTCAAGAAAAGCATAAAGAGCCGGAAGCAGAAAAAGCAGACGCTTAATCAACAGCATCCAATTGATCAACAAGAACTCTTTCGTCTACAAGAGCTGACTTCTTTTGAGGAAGCAGCCAGGCGGAAGGGGTTTTGTACTGTTGTTGGTATTGATGAGGCGGGCAGAGGCCCTTTAGCTGGGCCTGTTGTTGCCGCCTCTTGCTTTTTTCCTCCAGAAGTGTTTGTTTCTGGTGTTAATGACAGTAAACAGTTGACCCCAGAGAAGCGTCGTATTGTTTATCAGAAACTCATTTCCAATGATCAAATCCATTATAATGTCGCCATTGTTGATCACTCAGTAATTGACGAAATCAATATTTATCAAGCAACAATTCGGGCGATGATTGAGGCTGTCGATGGTCTCGATATTCCTGCAGACTACCTACTTGTCGATGGATTGACCCTTCCTCATCACTCAATACCAGGGGAAGGGATTATTAAAGGAGATAGTAAATCTCAGTTGATAGCAGCCGCATCGATTATAGCTAAGGAAACGCGTGACGAGCTGATGCTTGAGTATCATAAAGAATGGCCAGATTACGGTTTTGATCGCCATAAAGGCTATGCAACAAAAGCTCATCGCGAGGCAATAGCCAATTATGGACCTTGTCCTATCCATCGACGGAGCTTTGAACCTATCAAGTCGATGGTGCAAAAGTCAGAAGTAGATGCCGTACAGCTTACTATTTACTGAATAACTGAATTTTTGCTTTAGAGACAGTTTAATTCAATTGTAGAGATCGATATGATGTCCCTCTGGCAAACAAGTTTTCGCTTGAATTGGAAACATAATAAGGAGTGTATAGGTGGTTTATCTTATCGGAAAGGAAACAGGACAGAATGGAAAGAGAAGCAAAGGTAAAAATCTCTGACTATCAAACGTAATTTCCAATTTCATTCAGTATATCCTGAGAAGAACACGCGAACTGACATTGCCAATCTTAATGCTGAATTGAATACACTTTATGAGATCCAAAAAGAATTAATAGAGTCAGGAAAGGTTAAGGATTTAAAAAATTTCTTAAACAATCTTATCAGGAAATTAGGTTTAAAGAGTTTGATCTGATTTTTCAGGAGCTATTTGCTTTGTAACAGGAATCAGTGGATTATATTTTCAAATTTATAAAATCTTAATTATAGTACGCTATAGTAGGGTCAAAATTAGCAGAATAAAAGGATTTTTTTATGGCAGACATACTCATACAACAGTGCCCACTCATTCAAAAAATGCATAATGAAGGCCTTAATTTCTCCTTGGCGGTTGTTTCTAAAAAGCATAATGAACATAAAGGCAAATTCTGCCCGATCGTGAAGCACCTTATCCCCGAATCTGTCTCAAATGATAAACTCAAGAAGTACGTCCGCGAGAAGCGTCTTGTAGTGATTGCAGGTGAGCAAAAGGGTCCGCTCCTCTTTCTACGAAACGGTAAAGACTGCTATACCCAGGCACCGCAACTCATATGTTATGTCGATAAGTCATCCTCAAGTGATGCTACTTCTTTAAAGAATGAGCTTCGCGAGGTTGTTGTTGAAGAAATCTCGGATGATGAATATGAGCAATTTTGTACGTTTTGCTTGAGCACGACATCTGAATACTCAAAACCTTCTGAAGAAGAAACGATAAAAAAATCAGGGGCATCAAAAACAGTCGTAAGTGGCCAAGATTTTGTTAATCTGAGGAGAGATCAGTTCGTTTTGTCGATTTTGTACCAGTTGGCAGAGATAGTCAATCGTCACTTTGACATCATCCGTGAAGCTCGTGAGGAAGATGCTGAACAGCTAAAGGTTCAAAAGCGAAAGGCTGCAGAAAAAGCGGAACAACGTAGGTATGATGATGTTCATCATCAAGAAACACTAAGACGCCATCGCAAAGAAGCAGAGAGGAAAACCTTGTCCAACTCATTCCAAATTAACGACTATCGTGAACAAGGCAAAAAAGAATAAGATAAAACAAGAAAATCGCATCTTTTCCATCGTTGAACACATTTCTTGAGGTCACGAAGATTTTTTATTCCCCTTTGCGCCTTAGCATCTTTGCTTGGCTTTGCGTTAAAAAAACACCTGCAGACAAATTTCATAAGGCGTTTTTTCAACGTAAAGCAAAGCAAAGACGCTAAGACGGAAAGAGGATCGTTTTTTTTGAAAGTCGTAATTTACATACAGTCCCACGCGACCTATACAAGCTTTCAGTTATTGTTTTCAATCTTTCAGCTCATCCGAACTAGATCTCTAATAGGTCATCATCGTCATCTTCTTCTTCGTCTTCATTATCGTTTTCATTATCATCGTCGCTGTCTTTATCCATCAGCGCAAAATCAGAGTCATTACCAAAGGACTCTTTAGCGGTCATCGCTTTCGCTGGCTTTGTAGTACGTTTCGCTTTACGTTCACTCGATGCAACTAACACATAATCCACCCAAATAGGAGATGTCCAGGCAATATGTCCATCTTCCTGTGTTACCCGGATGTAGTAATAAACAAATGGAGGTTTTTTGTCTTTATTGTCGATCGTGACTTTGTCGATTGAAGTCATATCGTCATATTCGAAATTGATGTGATAAGTCTCTTTAGGCTCTATCGTATGAATAACTTTACCATTACGGATGATCTCAACTGTTCGAACCGGTGATGTCCCAGCAACGTATCCTGAAATGTGTCTATTCACAGTAAGGCCATGTTTCTCCGCTGTACTCGTTTCCCCACCCATGGTGATTCCCGCAATGTTAAATCCTACAATGATCCGCTCTCCAGTTGTTGCATAACAGGAGCGTCGGTACAGAGCATCGAACATGGCAGCACGATTTTGTTCAGGTGCAATGATTGCTGTTAATCCCGCAGCATATTGATCCTGGTCACTATCATAAAAATCAGCATAGACACCTCTGTCATCTAGACCACCAGCTACAAAACCAAAGCGAAAGTTTCTGTTGAGTGCGTTGATGATGGACCCTTCTGGAGATTCCGTGACACCAGCCTTTCCCGATGTTCCTATTGGTAGCGGGAAAGGCTGGT
>JBCDHL010000012.1:0-12933 GCA_038750095.1 Chlamydiota bacterium | reverse complement strand
GTGGAAAAGATCACAATTTGATGACGGACTGTTTGGGAACGAGTGCGATGGTTGATTGAGAAGTTGCAACAGCGCATAAATCGGACACGTCATAGCTATTTTGGCCCTCTTCAGTTTGGATAGATAAATCCCTTAACTGTACATTGAGGTAGTTTGTAGTCGGGATAATGGGGATTGAGGCTGTTAGATGATTTTGTAGTTTTCGGATACCGTGTAGTCTTTCATGCGCAAGTTCACTGTTTGTATGATACAATATTGATATTCTGGGGTTGATGGCCAAAATTTCCTCAGCGTTGGCGTTGCATGCATCCATGATCAAAAGATCACAATGGTCTGTTGTCTGGGGTTTTTGAGTAAGATAGGTGATCGATAGATTTTGCTGCTTATTTTTACAAGTGATTGTCACTCCGGAAATTTTTTTGTTTTCAAAGCATGTTTTGCAGTGCATTTTTTCTTCGATATTCCATGATTTGACAAGTTTGTAGACCTGTTGATGGTTCGGCCATTGAGTCTTCAATTGTTCATAGAGGGTAGGGTGGAGGTGAAATGTGATGGGAGAGGTTAGGTTGTGTTTCGATAATTCAGCTGAAAGGGAATAAAGTTTTTTGATCGCTTCTAGACTGTCTGGCTGTGGGTCAGTGACAAGAATGGTTTGAATATCTTGGATGAAAAGAGAGTACTGGTGAATGCTATCTAAAAAATTCTTACCAGGATTAACGGCTACTCCATGACCTTCCCAGTGTATCATAAAGCTTTTTTGTGGACATTCAACGATACCGTTGATTGGGTAAGAGAAGAGTGATTGGTTTGAATGATTACAAGAAAAGAGAAAGTTTGTCTGATTATTTGTTCTTCTTCTGTATAGTTGATAATAGTCTTCTATTAGTTTCTGGTTTGTAAACGGGAGGTGGGAAGCTTTGATAAAAGGAGGTTTGGGGGCTTCGTTTGTTTCATAAAGTCGTTTGGTTAAAGACTCTTCACTTTCCCATGGTTTCGGTGAGTGAGAAAAAAGGTCGCATCCCGGGGGAAGGACAACTGATTCTTTTTCCCAATCTTTTCCAGGTACTGGAGATGTATCATTCTCGTAGGTATGCTTACTAGAAGCTTCACAGGCAAAAAGACTCGCCTGCTCAGGTCCTTTTTTTGCAAAAATTTGGCTTAGCTCTTCAAGTTCTTGTTCTCCTACGGGGATAAAATGGTGGGAATCTTCCTGTTCTTTCTCTTTTTTTTCAGTCCGTTCTTCAATTGGAGAGAGTCCTTTTAGTTTCTCGTAGATCTCTTGTGCTTTGTCCCTTTGATCAATGGATGTGTATGTTCGAGCCAGGAGCACTAATGTCGTGTAGTCATTCGGACGAATACGCAGTGCTTTTTTAGCAAACTGGATTGCTTTTAGGTAATTGTTTATTTCTTCGGAAGCATAAGCGGATGCTCGAAAACAAAAAAACTCATAAAAAGGAGTATTTTTTGCTTTCAGGTAGTTTTTTAGTGCCGTTTTGAAGTGATGTTTGTAGAAGGCTTCTTCTGCATCAAAAAGGGATTGGAAATTTCTGGGCAGGTAGGGTTGGTTTTTGCTTTTTTCGATAAATTCTAAGATACGTTGATCTTCATTGAGAGAACCAAGCTGCTGTGTTTTTTCTAAATAGGTTTCGATATTACACGATACTTCTGCTTTCATATTCTGCTCACGCTGATGTTTGATTGCTATTAAAGGATTGTTACACATTTGAAAAAAAAATTTAAAGAGAGAATTAAAAAATTACGTTTGGTATTGTTGGAAATTCATTTTTCTTGGAAAGAGGTAGTATGATAGGTATTAATTTTTTAAATAGTAGGCAATCTGCAGAAAAATTCCATATGGGCATGTCTAATTTATATGATGGTATAATTCAATTCGTAAAATGGGATGCCGCTTTATTCATAAGAGTGAGTAGTTCATCTATTGCTCTAACCTCTTCCGTTTTGAAAGTTTCTATGAGAATTTGCTCTGTTGTTGAGACGATCATAAAAGGTCTCGCAAACATTTTAGCATTCGCATATACGGATAGATGTGAATTTTTTGCTGGTGTCAATCAACTCTTTGTTAAGCTTCTGATGGATGTTCTGGCATTATTGCTTACACCAGCAGAAGTTTGTGTTGGCACGATCGTGACAACAGGGGGGATTTTACTTAACCCTAAAAAGTATGCTGAGGATAGGCGCTCTGTACATTTGAAATCTATGGAAGCCTTTGAAGAGTCAAGGGATGTTAATAACATAAGTATATACAGTTCTGCTGCCACTATCCTGTTTACTTAACTTTCCTACCACATTCACAGGTTGTGATCTCAATGTTTGATCTTTTATATAGTTTCTCCTATTCTGAGTTCACCATAGAAAATGATGAAAATGGTTTCTTATGATCCCTTACGCTAAACAGTCTATTTCAAGAGAAGACATTAAAGCTGTCACAGAAGTTCTTAAACGTGATTTCATCACTCGAGGGCCAGTAGTCAAAGAGTTTGAAGAGGAAATTTCTTCTTACTGTGGCTCTAAGTTTGCTGTCGCGTTTAATAGTGCCACCTCGGGACTCATCGCAGCGTGTTATGCAGGTGAGGTTACCCCCAATGATCGATTGATCACTTCGCCAAACACCTTCATCGGTACTGTAGCTGGAGGATACTATAAAGGAGCAGAGCCTGTATTTGTCGATATTGACCATTTGACGGGAAACATTGATTTAGATTTACTAAAGTTTTCTTCTGAGTATACTTCTTCGAGAGGGAAAAACGTCTACATTCCCGTGCATTTCTCCGGTATTCCTGTTGATATGAAGAAAGTGGAAGGGATGATTACTGATCCTAACTCTATTATTGTCGAGGATGCTGCACACGCCTTGGGCTCTAGATACAGTGATGGAAGTAAAGTAGGGAGTTGTAAGTGGAGCGATATGACAGTTTTCAGCTTTCATCCAGCGAAAAATATTACGAGCGGAGAAGGAGGTGTGGTAACGACAAATTCTGAACATTTGTATCGGCTTCTCTGTCAGTTTCGAGATAATGGAATTGTTCGTGATCCAAAGTATTTCATCGGTCAGAACTCTGCTTGTTATTATGAGGTGCAGGATGTTACAGGAAATTATCATATGACTGATATTCATGCAGCTCTGGGTCTAAGTCAGTTCAAGAGGTTAGATTTGTTCGGTAACAAGCGTAGAGAGCTCGTTCAGCTGTATCGTGAGTTATTGAAAGATGAAGAGTCAATACAGTTTTTAGAAGTCGATAATCACGATGATGTCATGTATCACTTGTGTGTTGTTCTCATTGATTTTGGCTCTTTGGGGCTGACGAAGAGTGAGGTAATGGTCAGTTTAAAAGAGCAGGGAGTTGGTACCCAAGTGCATTACATTCCTTTGTATCGCCATCCGTTTTTTACAAAAGGTCACCGTCAGGTTGATCAGTATTTTCCTGAGATGGAGAAATATTATGATCGCTGTCTTTCATTACCTCTATATTACGACTTGACTGAGAAAGATGTGAAAAAAGTGGTAAAGACTCTGAAAAAAGTTCTCCAAAATTGTTAATTGCTGATTCAAAATCGAAAGTAAATCTTTTTGAACTGGATGTTGAAGAGGGGTTCTCAGGTTTCTCACCCTTTTCTTCTTTTACTTTATTGAATGCATTTTCAGTTTTTTCAAATAAGGGTCTTGGTGTGAGAGTGATGGCGACCTTTAGGTCTCGTATCATCTTGAGGGGGCGCTCTAGTACAAAGACCTTGGCCTCTATCCTTTTGATGGCCCTACCCTGTTCTGAAGGAGATACGATCTGTTTTTTGAGAAATTCTGCCGTCTCATTGAGTTCATTGAGTTTGTCGTTTAGCCTCTCAATGTAATTTTCGACTTCTTCTTGTAGCTTCATCTTACCTTTAGATGTATAGACTTCGGCACTGAATTGATGCGATAGGTAGCGGTTGTCTAACGGGTATTTACCAAAAAAAAAGATGTCGCTCATTGATTCTTCATCAGTTGTATTGTTAAGCATTGTAAGGACTTCTGTACGTAGATTTTTGGACGTCAAATCATCGGCAGAAATCAATAAAGACTCATCGAGATTCGAGAAAATATATCTATATCGCTCCTCAATCGTCATAAGTTAATTCTCCATCGGGTTTTTTTCCCTCTTTATCATAATGGAGTAAATTATATAATTAATTTTTGATTTTCGATTTAAGGGACGAAAAAGACCTAAGCGACGTAAAGGAGTAAAGTGAAAAAACTCCTCATAGTTTCAGCATTTTATACCTTAACTCTAATGTCACAAAAGTTTCGTCAACTAAAGAATAGAGATACTGCACAAGAGATCGTAGAAGATAATGCCGAAGAATGGCAAATGTTGGGCTAGGACCCTAAGAGAATCGATGTCCGAATTCTAAGCCTAGAATTCGGACATCGATTTATCATAGCAATACACAATTGGATCTATATTGGTTTAACACTTTTTCATCCGCCAAAATTTGAGCTGGAATGCTGCCCTTGAGTTGTAAACCTTTTTCGGAATTATCTTTTTTTCTTGCTGCTAGAGTATCTTTTAAAAATTTAATACAACACTCAATCCTATCAATTTCTTTTTGTTTTTCCTTATCAGTACAATTCCCATAATACACACTCGTCCATTTGTCTCTACTGCTATAATGGCAGTGGTAAATGGTCAACCCATTTTTTTCACTATAATCAATATCAGGTGCATTATACCCATAATCAACACTCATAATATAAACTCCTTCATTTTTTTAATTTCTAATATCATTCGGTATAATCAACGAAACCCGTCGCTACAATCGATCGTCGAGTCAGTTCTTCAAAAGCCTCTATTTATAGGTATCGCGAACTCTAACACTATTTATGGTTTATTGTTAAGTGATATTTTAACTTTTTTTAGAGCAAAATAGAAATTCGGGTAACTTACAACTTCTTCTCATACCGATCGTGTTTCAAAATTTGGGGTTGTGCTACTCGTAGGCGAGAATAAGTGCCCAAGCTGCGTTAGAAACCCTTACGTCGGGTTCAGATTTCAGCATGTGTGCTAATTTTAACCCTTCATCTTGCTTACCTAGCATAAAGAGGGCTTTGGTGAAATTTAATAGAGTGGGGGCGTGATCCGTTTCAAGCTTCAAAGCTTTGTCTAGGGCTTTGGCGGCCTTACCTGGTTGATCTAGCTGCAAAAGAATCGCACCTAGTGTTTGTGCATCATAGGCACTTTCTGGATTGAGTACTACTAGGGCTTCGAAAAAGGGGAGGGCAACGTCATATTTTCCTTGCCTGATGTAAGCGTACCCTGCATAACGCAGGTCTTCAAGCTGCTCTTCGGTCCAGCCGAGCTCCTTCATCCAATCGATCTTACCCATGATTAGCCCTGTAAGAATTGGCCGACACGTCCGACGATAAAGCCGAGCCAGCTGTTTATCTTGTTGAGTTGCTTGAAACAGCCTTGAATGATCTCTTTTTCAGCCTTTTCTTCAGGGGTGTTTGTCTCTACATGTTCTAGCCTTTCTTCGGTTTCCTCCTGCTCTTCAAGTGTGCCCAATGTCGGAGCTACTCGGTAAAAAGCAAAGGGAGAACGCCTAAGGAAGCGAAATTTTTTCGGGGGAAAGAAGTAGGCCCAAGGGGTTAGATATGGCACAATCCCTAGGAGAAGGTCCATTTCTGTGAGTTTAGGGTAAATATCAACGACTTGTGTCTGCGGAGGTATTGAAGCAGCTTGGTCCAACCGCAATTGTTGATTGATTTGCTCAATCATTTTAGTACGGATTGCGTACGTGTTATTTACGTTGATATCAAGCTTATCAATGGTTGTACCCATAAGAGAGCTCTACTGTTGTAAAAATTTAAATACAAGTTGATTAGTTTTACGATGAAAACCGTTAACATAACTACATTATAGCAGTATACATCTTTTTTAGTAAAGATTCGTTGAATACGAGACTTTTGTATGTTGAGTTTTCCATCTGGGTATGTCATCATGGTGAGCGACATTTAATTGGTTAGAAAAGGAATTATGACCTCAGAACATTATTCAGTATTAAAAAGTGAAGTTCTCGACCTGTTTGCAGGGCGTCAGGTAAAGATTTTTGTGGATGGAACTCTTGGGGCGGGTGGCCATGCTGCTGCCGTACTTTCTAGTCATCCTGAAATAGAGAAATTTGTAGGTATCGATCAGGATAGGCAGGCCTTAGAGATAGCGAAAAAAAAGCTGGTTTCGTCGAAGAAAAACATTGTTTTTCTCCACGGGAATTTTCTTGAGCTGATTTCCGAATTAGAAGGTGACATTGATGGGATTTTGTTGGATTTGGGGGTCTCTTCTATGCAGCTTGATCAAGCAGAGCGGGGATTCAGTTTTGCAAAGGAAGGTCCTCTCGATATGCGTATGAATCGAGACAAACCGTTCACTGCAGAGGAAATTATCAACAACTGGAGCGCTTCTGAACTCGGACGTATTTTTCGTGATTACGGTGAAGAAAAGCAGTGGCGGGCAGCCGCTAATGCTATTGTCGAAGCGCGAAAAATAGAGAGGATTATCACAACTACACAACTGTCAGAAGTTTTGAAAAATGCAGTACGCAAGAAAAAAGGGAAGAGTATTCATCCTCATACATTGATTTTCCAGGCTTTAAGAATTTGCGTGAACAGCGAGTTGGAGGTTGTACAGGAGGTGTTGCCAATTTGTGTGGATAAGTTAAAGCCCGGGGGGTGTTTGGCAGTGATTACTTTTCACAGTTTGGAAGATCGGATTGTGAAGAAGGTATTTCGTCAGATGGCTAGTGATAAGCATGAAACCAGTGGGCTTGGTGGGGTATTTTTAGATAAAGAACCTTTAGTGAAAGACCTAACCCGGCGTCCGATTATTCCAAGTGAAGATGAAATTGGAGAAAATCCTCGGAGCAGGAGTGCAAAATTAAGGGCTGTTGAGAAAAAATGAAGTCGAAGACCCAACCCATCTATTCAATGACGATCAGAGTGGCCATTTGTTTGTGTAGTGTGAGTTTTGTGGTTTATGCCTATATCGACCAGAAAAATCAGCTGACAGAATTGCGCAGAGTGATTCCACAAATTGAGAAAAAATTAAAACGTGTCCAGGAGGAAAACGTAGCCTTAAATTATGAGATTGATCGATTTCGTGATCCTCGAAATTTGCTACAACTCTCTCGGCAACCGGAATATAGTCATTTAAGGTATCCCAGTTCTGATGAAGTCATCATCGTAGAGAGGAGAAGGAATGAGCTCGAAGAGTGATTTACCAAAGAAGCCTTCTAAATCTGTGATCAAACGTTTCGTATTTATTTCCGTTGGAATCAGTTTGTGCTTCGCTTTGCTAATCATTCAGTTTTATCGCATGCAAATTATTGAAGAGGAGCATTGGAAAGGGAGAGCTGAGCGTCAGCATTATTTCACGGTTAATGAACCTTTTCGAAGGGGTGTTTTCTATTCGAATACAACTTTACAGAAAACTCCGGAAGAAAAAAAGCTTCCTCTTGTGATCGACATACAAAAGTATCATTTGTACATAGATCCTGCATCCATTGGTGAACAGTATCGTAATGAAGTTTCTAAGGTTTTAGTGGATACGCTTGGTGTCGAAAGAGAGCGGGCTCAAGAGGTTCGTTCGCAGTTTGATAAACAGAGCCGTTCACGTCGTATTCAATCATGGATCACCCAAGCGCAAAAAAATGAAATTTTAGCTTGGTGGAAACCCTACTCGAGATCTCATAAAATCGCAGGAAATGCGATTTATTTTGTAAGCGATTACCAGCGATCCTATCCATTTGGACCGCTTTTGGGGCAAGTTTTACATACGATTCAGGATCGTAAAGATGAGGTCAGTAAACAGGCATTTCCTACCGGTGGTTTGGAGTACTATTTCCACCAATACCTAAAGGGAAGTTTGGGCAAAAGAAAAATGATGCGCTCACCTCGACATTCTTTTGATACCGGAGAAGTGATTTTAGAACCTGAGCATGGCTGTGACATTTATCTGACGATTAATCATGTCCTCCAAGCAATATGTGAGGAAGAAATTGAAAAAGGTGTGAGAAAAGTCAAAGGAAAAAATGGTTGGGCGGTCATTATGCAGCCACAAACTGGAGAAATATTAGCCCTTGCGCAGTACCCATTTTTCCATCCACCAGATTACCAGAAGTATTACAATGATCAATCGTTAATGGAACATTCGAGGGTGAAAGCCGCAACAGATGCTAACGAACCCGCTTCAGTGAGTAAAGGGTTTACTGCAGCCGTTGCTCTTTTGGCTAATGAAGAACTCAAGAGAATGGGGGAACCTCCTCTATTTGACCCCGATGAAAAAATAGGTTCTGCTGACGGAAAGTTTCCTGGAAGAAGCCGTCCAATAAAAGACACGCGGGTACATAAATATCTGAATTTGGATATGGCGATTCAGAAATCCTCAAATATCTACGTGGCAAAGCTGATGCAACGAGTTGTCGACCGCTTGGGGAAAGATTGGTATCGAAACACATTGATTAATGTATTTGGGCTTGGCTTAAAAACAGGTATTGAACTCCCGTCAGAAAGTCCTGGTGTCCTTCCAAAACCAGGCCGCATACACCCCAATGGAAAACTCGAGTGGTCTGTTCCCACACCATTTTCTTTGGCGATGGGCCATAACTTTCAGGCCAATACCTTTCAAATAATGAGGGCGTTTTCTGTTCTTGCGAATGGGGGATATCTTGTAAGACCCACTTTGGTCAGAAAAATTGTTCGATGTTACGAAGGTGGACGTGAAGAGATATTGTTGAACCATACCTCTAATGAATGGAAAGAACAATTTGTACGAGTGATTCCAAAGCATATTGTCGATCGTGTTGTTCAGTCGATCAAGTACGTGACAAAGCCTGGTGGAGGGGGATGGAGAGCTGATGTTTGCGGGTATAGTGAGGCGGGAAAAACAGGGACAGCAAAAAAAATTGTGAATGGACATTACTCAAGCTCCAGTTACTGTGCAAGTTTCGTCGGTTTTACTCCAGTCAATCATCCTGCATTTGTGATTATGACGGTCATTGACGAACCTGATACATCCTATCGGCAAGGGGTAGGGCATAGCTACTACGGTTCTGTAGCAGCAGCTCCCGTATTTAAGCGTATTGCAAAAAGAGCCTTAGAATATTTAGGAGTACCTCAGGATGATCCTTACGGATATCCCACAAAGGATCCTCGTTATCGAGAAGATAAAGCTGACTGGGTGAAGGAAACCAAAGCGCTTACTGAAAAGTACAATGAATGGAATGTCTTGAAGTGAATTCAAACGTATGAGGAATTTATGAAGGAATTAAAGGATCTACTGGAAGGTGTCTCTAACATCTCGGTACATGGCTCGTTGGATATTCAGATTAGCGGAGTCAGTGCCAACTCGCAAACAGTTCGAGCAGGTGGGCTCTTTATTGCCAAGAAGGGGATAAATAGTAATGGCGCAAAGTACATTCCTGATGCATTGAATAAAGGAGCTGCAGCGATCCTGACAGATTCTTTTGATTCTAAACATTCCCAAATCACACAGTTGGTGACTACAGATATTGAAGATGCAGAAGTTCTTTTGGCGAGCAAGTTTTATGGAGAGCCGAATCAGCAACTGTTGATGGTAGGTGTGACTGGGACAAATGGGAAGACAACAACAGCCTATTTGATCAAGTACCTTCTTGATAATCTAAGAGGATTATGTGGTCTCATTGGAACCGTGGAGTATCATGTAGGAGGTTGTACCATTCCGGCAACTCATACGACGCCGGATGCCACAACGAATCAACAACTCCTTTCCAACATGGTAAATAGTGGGGCTAAATTTGCAGTAATGGAGGTTTCCTCGCATGCTTTGGTGCAGGGGCGCGTCAACGGCATTGATTTTGATGTGGCTGTCTACACTAATTTATCTCCGGATCACTTGGACTACCATCAGACAATGGAGAATTATGCCTCGGCAAAAAATCTTCTATTTCGCAATATGTCGAATGAAAGGAAAGATTCATATCGGTTTAAGTCAGCTGTTGTTAATAGGGATGATCCCTATGTAGAATCTATTCTTGCTGGCTGTCCTGTTCAGACATTTTCATACGGCATTGATTCAGACGCCGATCTGGTGGCAAATGATATTTCTTTTGAAGATGGGGGAACTTCGTTTACTCTATTTTATGAAGGAAAATGCTATTCTTGTCACACTCCTCTAATAGGTCGGTATAACGTTTACAATACGTTAGCTGCTATTGGGGTTGTGCTTACACAAGGATATTCAATCGAAGATGTAGTGAAACTGACCCCCTCACTTCCTCCAGTACCTGGGAGGATGGAAATGGTTCAAAATGGGTTGGGACTGAAAATTGTCGTCGATTTTGCGCACACTGCGGATGCGTTAGAAAACCTACTCGCGTGTGTTAGTGAGATGAAACCTGAACGTTTGATTACTGTTTTTGGATGTGGAGGTGACCGCGATCGAGGGAAGCGACCAGAAATGGGGCGTGTTAGCGGAAAGTGGTCAGATATTTCCATAGTGACTTCAGACAATCCGCGCAGTGAAAATCCACTATCGATTATTTCGGAAATTGTTGCCGGTTTTGGTGATAATCAAAAGCACTTGGTTGAAATAGATAGAGAGGTTGCGATTTCAAAGGCTATAGAGGTGGCTAAGCCTCAGGATGTGGTAGTCATTGCTGGAAAGGGGCATGAGACAACACAAACCTCCTCTAGCCAAACTATTGAATTTGATGATCGCAAGATTGTGAGAAAACTCTGCCATGCGAAGCAGGCAGCGCATTAGCGCATTTTTTATCAAATCGTTAAGTACACAAGAGGTAATTATGTCAGTCAACAATGTCCATTTCATTAGCATTGGAAAAATTCGATGATATGCTTGAGCAAGTGAACAATGTGTACCAACATGAAGAATGGAGCGCTCGTCTTGCTCAACAAGGTTACAGTACCCCTCATCTAGCACTTTATGACATCTATGTCCAAGTTGGTAACATTCAACTCCGTGAGTCAGAAGAGAGATTCTACGCGAATAGTATCGATGAAGGATCTTGTGTGTGGTTTTTCCCCTTCAGGGTTATGGGATTTGCAAGAGGAAGAGCACTAAACCTTCATCTCGGCTACACTATCAAAGGGGCTAATAAACAAGGCGATCCTGCTCATTCTGGTAAATAATTCTTTTTTTTATCTCACACATGTAATTCATTAGGTGATAAATATGAGAATATAACAACTATAAGTAATTTTATGACAATATCGTCTAATAATCAATTAGGTAATGTAAATTCAACACCTAATGACGAGAAAATAACTGAAAAAGAAGATAGTTCTAAAGCCTTCGGGAGCTCCTGGAAGCATATAAATAATAAATCCGAAAGTGGGCACCCCTTATCGTTTAGCTATACAGAGAAACTTTATGCAAGCTTCTTAGAATTAAGTTACTTTGAGTGTTTATCTTCCAACTACCTTGTGCCAAAGGAAAAATTAATCAAGAAGTTTTCTATTGGGATTGAAGTTCTGGATCCATACCTGAAGAAAAAACGTATCAAATATGGAAACGTTATCGACCAGGCTTTCATTGACTACAAAAAAATATTGGATAATTACGTAGTTGGAAAAAAAACAATCGAAGGTAATAAATTAGTGCCGAAAACGAAACCGGAAAATTTTTACTCAGGACTTACAACTGGTTTATTAATGAAACTTGTTCGTAAAAGTGTCTTAGAACTTTTCAAAACACGTCGTTCCATTCAAACAGGCACACAATTTCGACTTTCTTCATTGCCGCAATGGCACATTTTAACTGAAAGAGAAGGTGAAGACCTACAAATTATCAAATGGAGCGGAAATATAAGCCTATCAAAGTGTGATCCCCGCTATATCGGTGAAGGTGCTTATGGTGTTGTTCAAAAAGTCGAAGATTTTGCTAACGGCTGTTTTACAATCATAAAAATCGCTTTTGCCTCAGATGAAAAAGATAGAATTACAGCGGAGAATTCGTTATTGAACGAAATTCGTAAACTTACATATATCCATCAGAAAAAATGCATCGATGGTATCGTTGAGCGGCCCATAAGTCGATACTATTTCCGCCAGGAAAATGTTAATTTTATTGCATACACTCAAAAAATATATAATCTACAAGACGTTACGGAGTGTATCTTTCAAAATCTCATTGATCCAGTTACCATCGGGAAAAGAGAGGGGTTACTGATCGCAAAACGTTTATTTGAAGGCCTCGCTTTTCTTCATAAAGAGACTGACGAAAAAAAAGCAATTATTCATGGAGATATAAAAACCGAAAACCTTCTTGTGGAACGTACTTCAAAGGGTAAACTACGCGTTGTAATGGGGGATTTTGGTGGAGCGAAGTTTACAAAAAATGAATTAGTAGAATCACAGCTTTTAAACCCGATTAACCATCCGTTTGGGACTGTATTAAGTATAGCTTGCTTCACCTCAGGAGACTGGAGAAAGTTGGCGTTGAAATGGGATGAGAAAAATTTTGAGTTATGGATCGAATATCAAAAAAAACGCGATGTGTTTGCCTTGACTAGTGCCGTTTGGTTTCTGTTATCAGGCTCTTTCCCTTATTCCATAAATGAAGAGACATACGGTGGCCTTCTTCCTAGAACAGACTTAGCAGTCCAAAAAAATGATTTTATGAATCGCAAGTATGGTCAGTACGTGACTAATATTTTTCTAAAAGCTCTAGCTGAAGAACCGGACATACGCCCTTCAAACCGAGAAATAATTGAAGAATTGTTAGATGAAATTATAAATTTACACCGATCATGATCTGTATGAAATAAAATTATTGATATCTTTATTAAATGTTAATGTTTTCCGTTTTTAATTTGATTTTTCTTAGTTATAATAAATAGGGTTGTCTAATGTTAAAAAATATTTCAATTTCACTAATACTTCTC
>JBCDHL010000011.1:0-13207 GCA_038750095.1 Chlamydiota bacterium | reverse complement strand
GATGGCCGTACACCCTATATTGACCACAAAGGTTAAGCAAATTAAACAAAAAATATTGCTGAATTCCATGGAGGAAGCAAATGGCAAAAGATACATTTCAACGGAACAAGCCACACGTCAACATTGGTACCGTCGGACACGTTGACCACGGTAAAACAACGCTAACAGCTGCGATCACTAAGACTCTTGCTGAAGCAGGTGGTGCTACCCTTAAAAATTATGACGAAATCGACAACGCACCCGAGGAAAAGGCGCGTGGAATTACCATCAACGCATCGCACGTTGAATACGAAACAGAGAATCGTCACTACGCTCACGTTGACTGCCCAGGTCACGCCGACTACGTTAAAAACATGATCACTGGTGCTGCACAAATGGACGGAGCTATTCTAGTAGTATCCGCAACAGACGGTGCAATGCCACAAACGCGTGAACACATCCTTCTTTGTCGTCAGATGCAAGTTCCTGCAATCTGTGTATTCCTAAACAAAGTCGACCAACTTGGCGCAGAAGACCAAGAACTCCTCGACCTTGTCGAAATGGAACTACAAGAACTTCTAGAAGCTAACGGCTACGAAAACTGCCCAGTTGTACGTGGTTCAGCTCTTAAAGCTCTTGAAGGCGAATCTCAGTTCATCGATGCAATCAAAGAACTTATGAGTAACGTTGACAGCCACATCCCAACTCCAGATCGTGAAGTTGATAAACCATTCCTAATGCCTATCGAAGACGTCTTCTCCATCTCCGGTCGTGGTACTGTTGCTACCGGTCGTGTTGAGCGTGGTGTAATCAACATCAACGATAAAGTCGAGATTGTTGGATTCGAAGACACGATGGAAACTGTTGCAACAGGCCTAGAAATGTTCAACAAGCTTCTTGATGAAGCTCGCGCAGGGGAAAACGTTGGTGTTCTTCTTCGTGGTGTTGATAAACAGCGTGTACACCGTGGAATGGTTCTTGCCGCTCCAGGTTCTTGTACACCACACACTAAATTTAAAGGACAAATCTACGTTCTTAAAAAAGAGGAAGGTGGACGTCACAAACCATTCTTTACTGGATATCGACCACAGTTCTACTTCAGAACAACAGACGTTACTGGTTCAGTAACACTACCTGAAGGTACAGAAATGGTAATGCCGGGCGACAACGTTGAAATCACTGCTGAACTTATCGCTCCTGTAGCGATGGAAGCGGGTATGCGTTTTGCTATCCGTGAGGGTGGCCGTACGATCGCTGCTGGTACAGTATCAGAAATCATCGAGTAAACTTTTGATTTCTAATATTTTAGGTGTTCTGTCTTGAACAGAACACCCTTGGGTGTGTAGCTCAGCTGGTAGAGCAGCGGCCTCCAAAGCCGCGGGCCGGGGGTTCGAGTCCCTCCGCACTCGATTAATACATAATACCGATAGTGTTTCACAATTTGGTTTTCTCAAAGCCAAAATCCCAAAATTTGAATCACGATCGGTATAATTGGAACGTGTACTGTTTGGTAGATACCGATTTCGGTATAAAAACAGTCAATTGCTCTCGAACAAGAGGTGAAACAGTGGTGGTAAATGTGAAATCGGTAGATACGAAAAAAGCACGTAAAGTGACTCAACCTTCATCGTCCACACAAGCAAAACAGGCAACAAACTTTTTTGCGGATGTTAAAACTGAGTTCAAAAAAATCACCTGGACGAGCAAAGAGGAACTTCAAGTCTACACAAAAATTGTTGTAGGAGCGACCTTTCTCTGTGGAATGGGAGTCTACTTCATAGACTTACTCATCCGTGGAGGACTGTCAATGCTAGAAGGACTAACACGTTTCATTTTTGGATAAGAATTAAAGCCAAGAACAAAAGTCGGTGTAAGAATGCACAAGTGGTATGTTGTACAAGTATTATCTGCGAATGAAAACAAGGTGAAAAAGGCTCTTGTCGAGCAACTGGAACATCAAAAGATGACTGATTTCATCGATACTATCCTTGTCCCTACAGAAAATGTTTCTGAAGTTAAACAAGGACAACAACGTGTCGTAGAAAAGCGAATATGGCCTGGTTACATTTTAATGAAGATGGTACTCACTGATGAGTCATGGCAATATGTCAAGGAAACAAACGGTGTGATTGATTTTCTTGGTGGAGAATCTCCCACAGCTCTCACTGATAGTGAAGTTGGAGAAATTCTTAAAGACCTCGAAGAGAAGAGCAAGTCCGTGACGCAAAAACATCAATTTAATGTTGGCGATACTGTCAAAATCATTGATGGCGTCTTTGTCAACTTTCTCGGAACAATCACTGAAGTGTTTCCTGATAAAGGATTGCTTAGCGTTAACGTATCAATCTTTGGTCGTGAAACTCGCGTCGATGACCTCGAATTCTCACAGGTTGAAGAGGTTTCTGACGTGGATGCAAGTTCAGCGAGCTAAGGTTAGCAATAACAAGTAGTGAATAATTAGGTTGCCTCTGCCAAATACCTGTTTAGTGAATAAATTGGGTATGTTTACAGAAACAAGAGGTTCTTTTGAAAGATGATACTATTAAAAGATCAACCACACTTTCATAAAGAGCTCGATAAGTAAAGTCGTCAAGGATTACAAATGGCAAAGAAAAAGTTAGAAAAAATTATTAAACTCCAAATACCTGCAGGTAAAGCAAATCCAGCTCCACCTATTGGTCCAGCACTCGGTGCTGCGGGAGTGAATATTATGGCGTTTTGTAAAGAATATAACGCTAAAACGCAGGCTATGGCTGGAGATATTCTTCCAGTTGTGATTTCTGTGTACGCAGATAAGTCATTTACTTTTATTTTGAAAAAACCTCCTGTTCCAGAACTTCTAAAGAAGTTTTTGAAACTGGAGAAAGGTTCAGCTGTGCCTAACCGCGATAAAGTAGGCAAAATCAAACGTTCCGAGGCAGCTAAAATTGCTGAGGAAAAAATGGAAGATCTCAATGCAAGAGATCTTGATGCAGCTATTAATATCGTACTAGGAACAGCAAGGTCGATGGGAATCGATCTAGATGAAGAAGAATAAGAAAGAAGGAAATATGGGTCGACGAAGTAAAAGAATTCGGGAGATAGAAGGTCTAGTAGACTCCACAAAAGAGTATACAATAGATGAAGCTGTCGCTGTTTTAAAGAAGTGTCCACCAGTCAAATTTGACCAATCAGTGGAAATTTCTTTAAAAGTTGGTGTTGACCCACGTAGATCGGACCAGCTTGTTCGTGGAACCGTCACTTTACCGAATGGGACGGGTAAAACACTACGAATACTCGTTTTCGCTCAAGGCGAAAAAGTTGATGAAGCGCTTCAAGCTGGAGCTGACTATGCGGGAAACGAAGAACTTTTTGAAAAAGTAAGCAGCGGTTGGACAGATTTCGATGCTGTCATCGCCACACCTGACATGATGAGAAACGTTGGTAAGCTGGGTAAGGTCCTTGGACCACGCGGCCTAATGCCAACGCCAAAAGCGGGAACCGTCACTACCGACGTCAGCAAAGCTGTTGACGAACTGAAAGGTGGTAAAATAGAGTTCAAGCTAGATCGTCATGCTGTCATTAATAACGCAGTTGGAAAAGTCTCTTTCGACGAGAGTAAACTGGTTGAAAATATCAAAGCTTTCCTCGATGCGATTATTAAAGCCAAACCAGCAGCAGCTAAAGGTCAATACCTCAGATCATTGTCTATTTCATCGACAATGGGTCCAGGTATTAAAATTGATCTCAGACAAGCTGCTGAATCAGCATAGGGGGTAAAGTCAAATGCGTGAAGAAAAACAATTCCTGCTCGATGAAGTAAAAGAGCAAATGGATGAGTACAGTGATTTTGCAATCTTCCAGTATTTAGGAATCACTGCGAACACGATGGGTGACTTCCGTACAAGCATCGCCAAAATTGGTGGTGAAGTACAGATGATTCGAAAGCGTATTCTACTTAAAGCCGCTGCCGAAGCGGGTGTAGAATTAGAGCTATCGAACCTACCCGGACATATTGGACTTGCCTTTGCTGGTGCTGACTCAATTGAAATGACAAAAGCTGTCTTTCAATTTAGTAAAGAATCTGATTCAGCATTAACTGTGCTAGGTGGACGCCTCGACGGCAAGCTATATAGTGCCGAAGACGTTGAAGCATTGTCCAAACTACCAGGCAAAGATGAAATGCGTGCACAACTCCTTGGCTTATTTGAAGCGCCAATGAGCCAAACTGTTGCCGTCATTAATGCCTTACTGACTGCTGTTCCATGCTGCTTGGAGAACAAAAGTAAACAAGAATCTTAAAAGTTAAATAAGAACTAGCCACTAGACAAAAACTGAAAACTTGGTGGCTATAAGAAATCAAAGAGGATAGTACCGTGAGTAACACTATTGAAAATCTAGTTGAAGAGCTCAGCAAATTGACTGTATTGGAAATGTCTGAACTCAAGAAAGCTCTTGAAGAGAAGTGGGATGTCACTGCTGCAGCACCTGCTGTTGCCATTGCTGCTCCTGCTGCTGGTGGCGAAGCTGCTGCTGGTGGCGAAGCTGCTGCTGAAGAAGAAGCTACAGACTTCCTAGTCACCCTTGAAGAAGCACCTGCTGATAAGAAAATTGCTGTGATTAAGGTTGTTCGTGAAATAACAGGCCTTGGTCTAAAAGAAGCAAAAGAACTTGTTGAAGGCGCTCCTAAACCTCTAAAAGATTCAGCTCCAAAAGCTGAAGCTGAGGAAATCAAGAGCAAAGTTGAAACAGCTGGTGGTAAAGTCTCCCTTAAAGGAGTATAAGCCATCACAGCTAATAAAGGCTAAACGAGTAAATGGGAGACTCTCCCATTACTCGTTCTTTGTGTTTTATGCCATATGGGATTTTTTTTTAATTGTCTTGCAAAATATCTTGTACTGTGCAATTATTTATCCGCATGAACGTGTAAATTGTGATTGTGTAGCTACGCTAGTCTATTTACTTAAGTAGATTAACGTGTTTACGGAATCGCACGCAGAGTTGGCATCATATGTTGGTGGACAGATCCCCCGGAAAGAATCACAATAAGTACCTTTACCCTCTTCAACATTTCCCTCATATGGAAATCTTATTTAAAGAGAATTGTACTTGTAGTGCTTCAAGAAGAGAGATCCCTTAAACCCAATAATTCACTTTAATGAGTCAGTAAGTGAACCAAACCAACCAGCATGCAGGCCTTTCCATAACGAGTTTTTTATATTAGAGGGACTTGCACATATTGCAAATACCCCATAAGAGTAACTTCACAATGTCACACCATGGAGTCTTTCATCTATGCTGAAAAGGCCACCGAAGCGTATCAGCTTTTGTAAAAAAGAAGATATCATTGATTTACCAAATCTTATCGAAGTTCAGATCAAATCCTACAATCAGTTTTTGCAAATAAACAAGTTTGCTGAAGAAAGGGAAAATATTGGTCTGGAAGAAATCTTTAACGAAATTTTCCCAATTAAATCATACGACGAAAAAACCATTCTTGAGTTCATTAACTACAATTTAGGCGTGCCTAAATATGGACCTGATGAGTGTATTCGCCGCGGGATCAGCTATAATGTCACGTTGAAGGTTAAGTTCCGCTTAACGGATGAAACGGGTATCAAGGAAGAGGAAGTCTATATGGGCACCATTCCTGTGATGACCGATAAGGGTACGTTCATCATTAATGGTGCCGAGCGTGTTGTAGTTTCTCAGCTTCATCGCTCCCCAGGCATCTGTTTTGAACAGGAAAGACATATACGTGGTAGCGTTCTCTATAATTTTAGAATTATTCCTTACAGAGGTAGCTGGTTAGAGGGTGCTTTCGATACAAACGACCTCATCCACATCTATATCGATCGTAAAAAGCGGCGCCGTAAGATCCTGGCCACTACATTTATCCGTGCTTTGGGATACTCGTCCAATTCCGATATCATCGAAGAATTTTTCAGCACGAGAAAAGCGAAAGTCGGCAGCGAAAAAGACATTGCCAAACTGGTTGGTAAGATCCTCGCTGAAGATGTCATCGACGAAGAAAATGGCCTCGTTTTCGGTAAAGCAGCAGAAAAGCTCACAACAGCCATGCTAAAGCGTATGGTTGATGCTGGAGTTAAAATGATTCGTATCGCCGAAGATGCTGATGAGACAAGTCCAATCATTAAAATGCTGGTTAAAGATCCTACTGACTCCTACGAATCAGCACTCAAAGACTTCTATAGAAAAATACGTCCAGGTGAGCCCGCTACTTTGTCGAATGCTCGTTCTGCAATGATGCGTCTTTTCTTCGATCCGAAACGTTACAATCTCGGTCGTGTCGGTCGTTACAAAATGAACTCAAAACTTGGTATCGAAATCAACGACGAAGTGCTTCAAATGGTAACTCTTACCAAAGAAGATGTCATTGGTGCTTTGAAATACTTAATCCGACTCAAATCCGGGGATCCTGATGTCGGTATCGATGATATCGACCACTTGGGTAACAGACGTGTCCGATCCGTTGGTGAATTGATCCAAAACCAGTGCCGTATCGGCCTAGCGAGAATGGAAAAGATCATTCGTGAACGAATGAATCTCTTTGACTTCTCATCTGATACACTGACCCCTGGTAAGATCGTCTCCGCAAAGGGTCTCTCAGGAGTCCTAAAAGATTTCTTCGGACGTTCGCAACTGTCACAATTCATGGACCAAACCAACCCGATTGCTGAATTGACACACAAACGTCGTCTCTCCTCTCTTGGGCCTGGTGGTCTTAATAGAGATCGAGCTGGCTTCGAGGTGCGTGACGTTCACTCCAGTCACTACGGTAGAATCTGTCCGATTGAAACCCCAGAAGGACCAAACATTGGTCTGATCAGCTCCCTCTCATCATTCGCTAAGATCAATGAGTTCGGTTTTATTGAAACACCATACCGTATTGTTCGTGATAATGTCGTGACCGAAGAGATCGAGTACATGACAGCTGACCAAGAAGAGCGTTGTGTGATCGCTCAGGCTTCAGCACCGCTTGATGACTACAGCATGTTTGAAGATGGTATTTGCTGGGCTCGCCATCGTGGCGAACCTCTCGAGATTGAGTCTGATAAAGTCACACACATGGACGTGTCGCCTAAACAACTTGTTTCGATCGTTACTGGACTCATTCCATTCCTCGAACATGATGACGCGAACCGTGCTCTGATGGGGTCTAACATGCAACGTCAAGGTGTGCCGCTTCTACGTCCTGAAGCACCCATCGTTGGTACAGGACTCGAAATGCGTGCTGCTCGTGACTCTGGCGCTGTAATTACTGCTGAAGAGGAAGGGACTGTCGATTACGTAGATGGTAATATGATCGTCATTCGTCCAAAAGATAACGAACTGGAGAGAAAGACCTATCTACTGAAGAAGTTCATGCGTTCCAATTCTGGTACGAGTATCAACCAACAACCACTCGTAAAGGTGGGTGCGAAAGTTGTCCCTGGAGATATCATCGCCGATGGTCCTGCTACAGATAAGGGTGAAATCGCTCTTGGTAAAAACGTGCTTGTCGCCTTTATGCCATGGAACGGCTACAACTTTGAGGATGCGATCATCATCTCCGAAAAACTTCTCAGAGAAGATGCCTATACCTCGATCCACATTGAAGAGTTCGAAATCACAGCTCGGGATACAAAGCTTGGTAAGGAAGAGATTACTCGTGACATTCCAAACGTCTCAGAAGAAGCTCTTGTAAATCTAGGAGACGATGGGATCGTCCGTATAGGAGCAGAGGTTTCTCCTGGTGATATTTTGGTAGGAAAAATCACTCCTAAATCAGAGACAGAGCTGGCTCCTGAAGAACGACTCCTACGAGCAATTTTCGGCGAAAAAGCAGCAGACGTAAAAGACGCATCTCTTGTTGTGCCTCCAGGTACAGAAGGTGTCGTCATGGACGTTAAGATCTTTAGCCGTCGCGACAGACTCTCAAAAACCGATGAAGAACTTGTTGAAGAGGCGAGTAAACTCAAAGATCTACAGAGAGAGTACAAACAGAGACGTAGCGAAATGCGTCTCGAGAGAAGAGAAAGGCTCGGCGCCCTTCTTCTCAACGACCCAGCACCTGCTACGATCGTTCATCGTAAATCTGCTGAAGTGGTCATTGATGAGGGAGAGGTTTTCACCTACGAATTGATCGAAGATATCGAACAAGAAAATGTTGAAGATCTTCTGATGCCAGATCACGAAATTTACAACACTCTTAAAGATCTACTTCACGACTATAACGTTAAGTTACAAACACTCGAAACTCAGTACAAAACTGAAATCGAACAAATGCGTAAAGGGGATACAGAACTTGATCCTGGCGTAATCAGACAGGTTAAGGTCTACATCGCTTCCAAACGTAAACTCCAAGTGGGTGACAAAATGGCTGGTCGCCACGGTAACAAAGGGGTTGTTTCCCGTATTGTTCCAGAAGCAGATATGCCATACCTCGTTGATGGTCAAACCATCGAAATCATCCTCAATCCATTAGGGGTGCCTTCAAGGATGAACCTCGGTCAGGTATTTGAAACACACCTTGGTTTCGCCGCCAAACGTGCGGGTATCTGGGTACAAAGTCCGGTATTTGAAGGATTCCCTGAAGAAGAAATTTGGAAGATGATGAAGAACGAAGGTCTTCCTGACGATGGTAAGTTCTACTTATACGACGGTACAACAGGTGAACGCTTCGATAACAAAGTCGTTGTCGGATACATCTACATGTTGAAATTGGGTCACCTCGTTGCCGATAAGATCCACGCACGTGCTGTTGGTCCATACTCTTTAGTTACACAGCAACCTCTGGGTGGTAAAGCCCAAATGGGAGGACAGCGTTTCGGGGAGATGGAAGTGTGGGCTGCCGAAGCTTATGGTGCAGCACACCTCTTACAGGAACTGTTAACTGTTAAGTCAGACGACGTTTCCGGACGTACTCGTATTTATGAGTCAATCGTTAAAGGGGAGAACCTCTTGAAGCCTGGAACGCCAGAATCATTCAACGTATTGATCAAAGAGATGCAAGGTCTAGGCCTAGACATCCGTGCTGAAAGTGTGAGTGAATAAATTTTATTAGATAAAGGACTTTTGCCGAGCTGCCCCCTGGCAGCTCGATTCAATCTATTGGGGAGACTTTATGTCAGAAAAAGATCAGGAAGAACAGCAGTTTGATAAACTAACGATTCAGATTGCTTCCGATGATGTGATCCGTAATAAATGGTCGCGTGGGGAAATTAAAAAGCCTGAAACGATTAACTACCGTACCTTCAAACCAGAAAAAGGCGGCCTATTTTGCGAAAAGATCTTCGGACCGACTCATGACTGGGAATGTGCTTGCGGAAAGTACAAGAAAATCAAACACAAAGGTATTATCTGTGACCGTTGCGGTGTCGAGGTCACACTATCAAAGGTGCGACGAGAAAGAATGGCACACATCGACCTTGCCGTTCCCGTTGTCCATATCTGGTTTTTCAAAACGATGCCATCTCGTATCGGTAATGTTCTCGGCATGTCATCAACAGATCTTGAGCGCGTTATCTATTACGAAGAATACATCGTGATAGACCCAGGTATGACCGACCTCAAGAAAAAGCAGCTCCTTAATGACGTTGAGTATCGAGAAGCACAGGAGAAATGGGGGCGTGATGCGTTCAACGCCAAAATGGGTGGAGAAGCAATCCGCGATCTTCTAGCATCAGAAGATCTACAGGTCACCCTCGTCGAACTTAAAGAAAAACTTCGCAAAACTAAGTCGCAACAAGCTCGTATGAAACTGGCGAAACGTCTCAAAATCGTCGAGAGTTTCACTACTTCACAAAATAGTCCCGATCGTATGGTGATGTCTGCTGTTCCGGTGATCCCACCAGAACTTCGTCCACTCGTACCCCTCGATGGCGGACGGTTTGCGACGTCAGACCTTAACGACCTCTACCGTCGTGTAATCAATAGAAACAATCGTCTAAAAGCTATCTTAAAACTCAAAACACCTGATGTAATCGTTCGAAACGAGAAACGTATGCTTCAGGAGGCTGTCGATGCTCTATTCGATAATGGCCGGCATGGACACCCAGTAATGGGAGCAGGTAATCGACCTCTCAAGTCTCTATCTGAAATGCTTAAGGGTAAACAAGGTCGTTTCCGTCAAAACCTACTTGGTAAACGTGTGGACTACTCGGGTCGTTCAGTGATCATCGTTGGCCCAGAACTTAAGTTCAACCAATGCGGTCTCCCAAAACTTATGGCACTTGAACTTTTCGAGCCCTTCATCGTTAAACGCCTCAAAGATCTTGGGTATGTCTACACGATCCGTTCAGCAAAGAAAATGATCCAACGTCATGCAACTGAGGTTTGGGATGTTCTCGAAGAAATCATCAAAGGTCACCCTGTCCTTCTCAACCGTGCACCGACACTACACCGTTTGGGTATCCAAGCATTCCAACCTGTCCTAATTGAAGGTAAGGCGATACGAATACACCCTCTCGTTTGCGCAGCATTTAACGCGGACTTCGATGGTGACCAAATGGCGGTCTATGTACCTCTATCTGTTGAAGCTCAGCTAGAAGCTAAACTTCTGATGATGGCTCCTGATAATATCTTTCTACCTTCATCTGGTAAACCGGTGGCTGTTCCATCGCAGGATATGACTTTGGGCCTCTACTACTTGATGTGCGACCCTATATACAAAGCTGAAGATCATGGCAAAAAGACCAAAACCTTCCGTGATTCAACAGAAGTTCTGATGGCTTTAGAAGCTAGTGGTAGTTACAACTGGTACGATGAAGACGAAGAAGAGGTCAAGAAAAAGAAAGCAACAAAATCGAAACATGCGCAAGACATGGGGTGTTACAGCCGCGGCCTACGCTTACACGAATCGATTAAGCTACGTATCGAAGGAAGTATTATTGATACGACCCCTGGACGCGTACTTTTCAATACAATCGTACCAAAAGAACTTGGCTTCCAGAACTACAGCCTTCCGAAAAAGAAGATGTCAGAACTCATCATGGAATGCTACAAAAAGGTCGGTCTAGAGCGTACTGTACAATTCCTAGATGACTTGAAGACGCTTGGATTCCATGAAGCGACGAAATCTGCGATTTCTATGGGAGTCTGTGATGTATGTATCCCAGATGATAAAAAACAGATCATTGATGATGCACACAAGCGTGTAGAACAAGTCAAGAAGCAGTATGTCGATGGTATCATCACCGATGGTGAGCGTAAGTCTAAAACCATTAGTATCTGGACAGAAGTCACCGATCAATTATCTGACGAACTGTCTGATATGATCAAAGAGATCGATGGGCTCGAGCAAAACCCTCTCTATGTAATGATGGACTCCGGTGCTCGTGGTAACAAATCACAGATCAAACAGCTCGGTGCTCTTCGTGGATTGATGGCTAAACCTTCTGGTGAAATTATTGAATCTCCGATTACATCGAACTTCCGTGAAGGATTGACAGTACTCGAATACTCCATCTCTTCTCACGGTGCTCGTAAAGGTCTTTCCGATACAGCGTTGAAAACAGCGGACTCCGGTTACCTTACTCGTCGTTTGGTCGACGTTTCACAGGATGTTATTATTACAGAAGATGATTGTGGAACTCTTAACGGTATCGAAGTTGCTGCCATCAGTCAAGGTAAGGAAGAGCTCTTACCAATTAAAGACCGTATTTTTGGACGGACTGTTTGTGAAGACATCTATCAACCTGGAGATAGAACCAAGATCCTCGCTAAAGCTGGTGATACATTAAACATTCTACAGGCTGAAGCTATCGATGACGCCGGTATTGAAAGCGTGAGAATACGCTCTGTGCTAACATGTGAGTCTAGCCGCGGTGTCTGTTCTAAGTGCTACGGTGTCAACTTGGCTAATGGTAAGTCTGTCAGCCAGGGTGAAGCAGTGGGAATCATCGCTGCTCAGTCGATCGGTGAACCGGGAACGCAGCTCACAATGCGTACGTTCCACTTAGGGGGTATTGCTTCCGCAGCCGTTACTCCAGAGATCGAGTCTGAGAACGCTGGTATTCTTGTTTATACAGACTTAAGAACTGTAAAAAATGATGAAGGCCAGTGGATCGCTCTAAACAAGAAGGGTACACTCAATATCGTTCGTGATGAAGGACGTAGTCTTGAGGAGTACAAGAAACTTCTAAGTACAAAATCTCTTGTTGCTCTACAGTCTTTCACCGTTGAACTTGGAACACGTATTCTCGTTGAGGATGGTGCGAAGGTCAAAAAAGGACAAAAAATTGCAGAATGGGAACAGCACAACATTCCAATTATTTGTGACCGCCCGGGTTATGTGAAGTACGAAGACCTAGTTGAGGGGATCTCTACAGAAAGAGGACTCAATAAGCAAACTGGTCAAACGGAGCTTGTAGTAAAACAGCACCGTGGTGAGCTACACCCACAAATCGTCATCTACTCTGATCCTGAGTACAACGAACTCATTGGTACCTACCCGATTCCATCCGGAGCGATTATCTCTGTTGATGAAGGGCAGTATGCTTCTGCGGGTACTCTGCTTGCCAGATTGCCTCGTGGTATGATGAAAACCAAGGATATTACGGGTGGTCTACCTCGTGTAGCCGAATTGTTCGAAGCGCGTAAACCTAAAGATTCTGCTGAAATCGCCAAAATCGATGGAGTCGTAGACTTCCGCGGTGTGCAGAAGAACAAACGTATCGTAATCGTTCGTGACGAAATCACAGGAATGGAAGAGGAGCACCTCATTCCACATACGAAACACCTTATCGTACAGCGTGGTGACCACGTCATCAAAGGACAGCAGCTCACTGACGGTGTCGTCATCCCACACGAAATCCTTGAGATTTGCGGTGTTCGTGAACTTCAGAAGTACCTTGTAAATCAGGTGCAGGAAGTGTATCGACTACAAGGGGTGGATATCAACGATAAACACGTTGAAATCATCGTTCGTCAGATGCTCAAAAAAGTTCGTGTCGTCGACCCAGGTGATACCAGCCTACTCTTCGGTGAAGAAGTCGATAAAAAAGATTTCGAACGCGAAAACAGCAAAGTCACCAGCGAAGGTGGTAAAGCCGCTCAAGCTGCACCGTTGCTACTTGGTATCACCAAGGCATCATTGAGTACCGAGTCGTTTATCTCAGCAGCCTCTTTCCAAGATACAACTCGTGTCTTGACAGAAGCTGCTTGTTCAGGTAAAAATGATGACTTGATGGGATTGAAGGAAAACGTGATTATGGGGCACATCGTTCCAGTCGGAACAGGATTCCAG